>JAGQVX010000118.1 GCA_020437755.1 Flavobacteriales bacterium | reverse complement strand
ATCTGCGTTGATGGTTCCAAGCGTCACTGAAGACTGATCAATGGTCAGGTATCCACCTGAAACGCTCAGGTCTCCGATGGCTTCCACTGAAGCCGAGTGACCGTCGTTCATGGTTGGGATGGTAATCGTTACCGATTCGCCACTATCAAGACGACCGTTGTTGTTGCCTGATGAATCATCAATGGTCAACATCTCAGCTGTATCCAGTTCGGGTGCGTTGATCACAACGTTGAAGTTCATGGTCCAGGTGTTTCCATCCGTATCCTCGATATTCAAGGTGAACATGGCAATGTGTTGGTCTTCTACCCCATCGGCTACATCGAATGCATAGCCTCCGTTTCCGAATTCTACAGCATCAGGTGTAATGTCGCCATAGTAGTGGTTATCATCGGTAATGGTAATCCATGAATCCATAGTTGTCAGTGTAGCTGAAACGCCAAATGCCGTTTCGATACCCACATTCACAACCGAAATGTCCATCATCACCGACTCGTTGTAGTCCACCTGATCGTTGTTGTTTCCATTCGAATCGTCAACAGCGATATCTTCGTCGATCACATAAGGACCGTCGGCAGGAACTACGTCCATTGTGCCTTGGTAAGGAATGGTGTTGTATGCAGTGGCAGTGATCAAAATCTGACCTACACCGTTTACAGCCTGATTAAAGGTGATGTTGGCAAGTCCTCCTGAAACGAGCGCCGTTCCGAGAATTTCGCCTTCCCATGTAGCACAGATCAAAGCGTCTTCTGTATTACAATTCACGGTTATCTCGCTTACTCCAATGAATGTAGATGCATCATGTGTTGCAGTAAGTGTGCTTGGGAATGCTGTGCGCATCACAACCGATGGATCACCGAAGAAACACCAGGTATCCATCATCTCATTACCTCCCGATCCGTAAGCTTCAATCATTGATGCACAACCATGGAACAAAATCGAACCGAGTGAGTGACGGATGTTTTGCTGTCCGGTTTCACAAATCAGCTTGTTCATTTCGTCCTGAGCTTCCATTGGAGGAGCCCAGCTTTGAAGCACTGATGAGAAACCACCACCGATACCACCGGTGATTGGACCTGAGTTATTTCCTTTCAACCAGGCTTCACCGAAGCAATCGCCACTTCCGTATGTTTCATCAAAGTCACCTACACAACATCCTACTACTACCATAAACGGATAGAAGTGATTGTTGTTGGTGTTGTAGATATCGTTGTTATCGTAGCTGGTAGTTACAATGATGTCGTGGTCTCCGTGACCGGTGTAGTTGATCATGGTACAACCGTCTTCAATCAAACCAATCAGCGTTGAAGCTGAAGGGTTTCCTGAACCATCAGCAGTTGCCCCTCCGGTAGGTGAATTTGCTGTGTGGTTTCCGTCGTACAATTCCCATACGGTGTTGTAGTTGTAGTCGATCAAGTCGCTCTTGATGTTGTTGTTGTGCTGCCAGTCGGCCTCACCGTCATCACCGTTTCCTGCTCCTTCATTCGAACCAATGCCGATGGCCGTTGAGAACCAATCGGTAGCTGTGTAAGGATCAATTTCATATTCCAGTGTCTTGGTGATTACACGTTCCAGTTCATTGGTATCGTGTACCAGGAATCGACCTACAAGTACTTCCGGGAAGTGGTCGTTTCCGGTGAGGTATCCGTAGCATGGATCGCAGTAACCGTTACCTCCTCCATTGGATACCAATTCAGAAGTAACCTGGTCTTCATCACCCACGAGGAGTACATACGACAGGTTCTCCGCGTCGTAGGTATCGGCAATGTGGTTGCTGATGGCAGAAACAGAGTTGCCAATGTCTGCAATATCGGTCAGGATGATGTCCATCCCTTTTTCTTTCTTCCATTGGATGAACGGCTCCAGTGTGGTCATGTACTCCGCATCGGCGATGATGAGCATCTTGCCCAATTCATCCACAACGTCATAGCGCTGAACGCCCGAGTTGAAGTTGATGAATCGATTCCCGTAAAGTTCATTGTATTGTTCCGTTGGGCGACCTTGAACGGTTGCCGGCATTGGATTATCTCCAATTTCATCGGTTTTCGAAATGCGCACCTTGATGTGGGAGTAAACGCGCACTTTCTGCTCAGCGCCTACAACCTGAATAGGATTGAATTCTACTACCTGACCGCGATAATCGCGGAAGATGTAGACCTCACCCAACTCGGCAATGTTTGCCGGATAAGAAGCTGAGGTTTGGTAAGCCGGACCAAACACAAACGGCATCGAAGCCGGATCAACGTTGCGGTACAGGTTCCCTTTCGAAGGGGCCACGGTCACATCGTTGATGATTTGGTACGTTGACTCAATGATTTCCATCTCCATGCGAGCTTTGCGGTCAATCACAACCGATTTTGCATAGTGAGGAACTTCAGGAGCTCCCTTGCGGAGAATGGGGTTGGCATCGGGCATGGTGAATACCACGGCTTCACCCTCTTGGGTCGAGATGGTGTTCATTTCCGGCTCGGGAAACGAAGCTTCTATAACCATTTCGTTCTCCGTTTCAGATACAACGGTGAACGTCTGCGCTTGAACCGACCAGGTTGCACAGAAGGCTGAAAATAAAATAAGCGTGCGTTTTAACATGTAATATTGAATTATGCAGGTTTACATCTATTGAATGATCAATCTATAGGTTTTTCGTTCGGCATGAAGCCAAATGGTGAGCAAGTACATTCCAGGCGGTAAGTCGCCCACATCAAATTGTCGCTGGTTTCCACTGCGAACGCGTGTTCCGTCGAGACTGTGCAACTCAAATGTCGCGTTGGAAGGAACATGGAGGTATACGTTTTCATGCGCCGGATTGGGATAGAATTCCACTTGGGACCAATCTACTTCTGCCACTCCGTTCAAATCGGTAGTGATGGTGAAGTACATGTCTTGCGCCGTGCTCAAATCGCCTGTTTCATAGACCCAGAAGTGAAACTCGCCCACACCATCTACACCATTGGTATTCACGTTGAGTTCCATAAACGGCACAAAGTCATTGTAAATCGGAATCATGTTTCCACTGCCCGGAAGATCACCATAGCAGGCTCCGAAATCGCACAGGTTCACCTCCCACTCCGCCGGATAATCATCGTCCACACGCTTCCAGCTCAGGTGCAGGGTATCGGGGGATAATTCATTGGTTATCCACACCTTATGAATCGAAATCAGATCGGTGGGGGCCACGCCGAAGTAGTGCTCCAACTCGGGAGTGAAGTTCTGGGCATGCGCCAAATAGGGTATTGCGAGAAGTAAGGAGAGCGTGATTCTTTTCATTCCGTGCAACAGTTCGGGGCTAATATCTCATTTTTTTTGCTTTCTGCTTGTAAGGAACGCGTCTGATTTTCAACTCATTGATTGGTGTATCTTGAATTCGAAACGTGCGCCCTTGACGCATTTACGCGTTGCAACCTTATTCGTAATTCCACATTATAGGTTTCACGGAAGGAAAGCTTTTACATGAATAAGTACCGTTAACTGCTCCGTTCCCCTCCCTCTCCTGCAATTCAGTCATCGCTTTTTCGTCGCACGTATCCCATTTGCGGAATCGCAAACCTTGATCTTGATGGCCCGGCAGATGAAAAAACTTGGATTCCCAACTTTCAACCGCTCATCCGCTCATTTGCCTATTGAGCACATTTTAGTATCCTTGTTGCCCTCAATTCTCATATTTGTAGAAAACCACTAACCCACGAGCATGAAAATCAACAAATTCCTATTTGGCTTTATGCTATTTGCCCTTGTGGCTCAACCTTTTGACAGCCATGCGCAGATCTTCAAGAAAAAGAAGAAAGGCGACACCACTGAAAAGAAAGAAGAGAACGATTTCGATAAGAAAATCAAGGATTGCAAGCAGTTTGAAGGTCTGTTCAACGTGTACCAGGACACCACTACCGGCAATACCTACATGGAAATCGATGAAGCCCAACTCGACAGGGAATTTATTTACTTCTCACATGTGGAGGATGGCGTGCTGGAAGCGGGATATTTCCGGGGTGCATACCGCAGTTCGAAAATCATCACGTTTGAGCGCAAGTTTGACCACATACTGGTATACCAGGAGAATCCGTATTTCTACTACGACGAGGATAACGCCCTGAGTAAGGCCGCCGATGCCAATATTAACCGTCCGGTTATTGCCAGTCTGAAAATCGAAGCTGACAACAAAGAAGGACGCTTGCTGGTGAACGGTGATGAGTTGTTTTTGAGCGAGGCATTTTCCATGATCAAGCCGCCGGTCAACCCCAAAAGCCCTCCTTTCCTGGGGAATCTCAGTAAAGACAAATCGGGCGTTGAGTCGATCAATAACTATCCGGAGAACACCGAAATCCGCGTTGAATACGTATTTGACAACAAGAACCCATCACGAGGTGGTTCGATGGCGGTGACGGATGTGCGCTATGTATCGGTGGTGTACCAGCACTCGTTGTTGGAAATGCCCGAAAACGACTTTCAACCACGCCGTGATGATCCGCGATTGGGATATTTCTCTACACAGGTCAATGATATGACCACGTTCTCGGCTACTCCCTATCGTGATATGATTCACCGGTGGAACCTGGTAAAAAAGGATCCTGACGCGGCTATCTCCGAACCGGTAGAACCTATCGTTTACTGGATCGAAAACACCACGCCCGAAGAATTCCGTCCGATTATCAAGGAAGGAATTGAACGATGGAATCAGGCATTCGAAAAAGCAGGATTCCGTAATGCGGTAGTCGTTAAGATTCAGCCGGATGATGCCGAATGGGACGCAGGCGATATCCGCTACAACGTAGTGCGATGGACCTCCTCACCTACTCCTCCATTTGGGGGCTACGGACCGAGTTTCGTGAATCCACGTACCGGACAAATTCTCGGAGCCGACATTATGCTCGAGTTTGTGAGCATCACCAACCGCTTGTTCCGCACGGAGGTTTTTGAACTGGCAGCTATGGAAACCGACGCAGCCTACGAGCAGCAATTGGAGGAATTTGGCAGCCACACCTGTACGGCAGGCGAGCACATGCACCGCAACATGATCTTTGGACTGCAGGCCATGAGCGCCATGAATATTGAGAAAGCAGCTCAGGAAGAGTTTGTGAAGCAGACCCTGTACCGACTCGTACTTCACGAAGTAGGACATACCCTGGGATTGAGTCACAACATGCGCGGCAGCACCATGCTCTCGCCTGAAGAGATCAAGAATGCAGCGTTGGTGAACGAAATCGGGCTGTGTAATTCCGTTATGGAATACCCTTCTATTAACTATGCACGCAATAAAGAAGAGCAAACCCTGTATTACGACACTAAACCCGGATTGTACGATCAGTGGATTATTGAATATGGCTACTCGCCTGCCACTGAGAACGACGATGCGGAAGAGGCGCGATTGCTCAAAATTCTGGAACGCAGCACCGACCCCCGACTGGGATTTGGAAATGATGCCGACGACATGCGGGCTTCGGGTAAAGGAATCAACCCGGACGTTAATATTTACGATTTGTCGAATGACCCCGTTGCCTACGCTACGGAGCGCTGCGAATTGGTGAGGGAGATTATGCCCAAAATTCAAGATACCTACACCGTTGAGGGACAATCGTACCATGAATTGAGAAACGCGTACTATGTACTCACCGGAGAATATGCGACTCAGATTCGCATTATGACCCGTCAGATTGGTGGCGTGCATTTCGACCGTTCATGGCCGGAGCAGGGAGGTGAGCACGCACCTTTCGAGCCTGTATCCGAAACCGACCAAAAAGCCGCGATGAGTGCGCTGGCGAAATACGCCTTTGCCCCCGATGCATTTGATGAGCCACGCGAACTGTACAATTTCTTGCAAGGACAGCGCAGAGGTTTCAACCACTTCGCTGCACCTGAAGATCCAAAACTGCACTTGCGTGTGTTGTTCATGCAACGAGAATGCCTTAACCACCTGCTGCATCAGAACGTATTGGCGCGTGTTACCGACAGTCAGCTTTACGGCAATTCATACTCACTCGACGAGATGATGACCAGTCTCACCGACGCCATCTTCAAAGACGACTTGCGTGGATCCGTGAATACCTATCGTCAGAATTTGCAAATCGACTACGTGGAGCGATTGGTAAAGATTGTAGACGAGAAATCTACGTATGATAACATTGCCCAAAGCATGGCGTGGTATGAGTTGGATCGTATCGACAAGATGATGCGATCAGCGGGATCAGGAGATACGCTGACCCGTGCGCACCGCAATCACGTTCAACTGCTGATTGCGAACGCAAAAAAGGCTTAGTACATCCACCAGATTGAATACCGGCATGAAGGCTCTAAATTGGAGTGGTCATGCCGGTTTTCTTTTTCCCGGTATTGGCTAATCCTCAATACAATATTTTTATAAAAGCTCTGCCTTTTTTACGGAAAAGGAGGAACGGCAGAATATGGGATTAAAGGAATACCGACATGAGGTTTTTGATGTGATGAATTTCACGCAAAGCCGCAGAGACGCAAAGAGAGGAATACGACTGAAGACGAACTATCAAGAACAATCCTATACACCACCTATAACCTTTGCGCCTTAACGCCTTTGCGTGCAACAAAAAAAATGGAGTTCCTGACATTCGTGTTTACTTAAACTCCCCTTCAGCTGCTCAGCATGCAGGACCAACAGGAAGGCAAAGTAGAACATGGGATTAAAGGAAGTTCAAAATCTACTCAAGTTTTAATCGGCTGTCCCAGCGCGGAAGTCAGGAAAAAAGCGCAGCCTTTTTGCGGAAAGGGAGGAAATGAATTAGCTTTGACATCCTCAAAAAAATGAACATGAAAAAGATCTTGATCCCTATACTTTTATTGGCCCTGGTGAGCTGCGAGCCTAAGACGGACACGACTGCGAATGACAACGCTGCGACAGAAGCCGAAAAAACGACATCTGAAGCACAGTCGGTGAAGCATGAGACCGGATACAACGAAAACGGCGGATTCAGCACGGATGGTGCCGAACGCAAAGAGTTCTCAGGATATACCGCGAAGCAGGTAGAAGACGTTATGGGATTTCCGGTACGCGCCGATCAGCGTTTCAGCTACAGCGGATACTTCTCGTTGATGAAAGTAGATGGTGAACTCAAAAAGCACGGACCTTTCACTTTCAGTTCCAATGATCCCGAAAGCGGAAACTCCATCTTTTACAAGGGAATTTACCTTGGAGGTCTGCAACACGATGTATGGGCTGAAAAGGCCGAATTGAACGGCCCCAAAATGCGTGAATCTTACTCTACCACTATTAGCTTTGACAATGGCGATTGTAAAGGAGGTAACTTCAAAGGCTCTGTGCACCCGGAAATGAAGCCGGTAGATAAGTCATTTGAAGGCAATGTGTGCGATTTCGAACTGCTCAGAAAAAAAGTAGAGTCGGAATTCATGATCGCATACAAAGAGTCGATGAAGACTACCAAGTAAGCATACATGCCCGCCGAATTCACCTGGCGTCCCGCATCATCCCGACAATGGGAGGACATCGAGCAATTGTTTGGTGAACGCGGTGCGTGCGGGGGATGCTGGTGTAACTTTTGGCGAATGCCACGCAAAGATTATACAGCGGGAAAAACAGGCGCCAATCACGCGCGATTCAAAGAATGGATTGAGGGCGATCGTATTCCGGGAATTGTAGGATACCTGGAGGGTGAACCTGCAGCGTGGCTATCGATTGAACCCCGTGAGGCATTTGTAGGTCTGGCCAATTCGCGCATCTTCAGACCCATTGATGAGCAACCGGTGCTGAGTATTTCGTGCTTGTTTGTACGACGTGATTTCAGAGGAAAAGGCGTGAGCAAGAAGCTTATCGCCGCCGCTATTGAATACGCCAAAACCACCCCTTACCGCATTATAGAGGCCTACCCCACCCAAACCCCTTCCCTTCCCGATGCCTTTGCCTGGCAGGGAATCTGGTCGGCGTTTGATCAAACCGGATTTGTTGAAGTGGCGCGGCGCTCCGAAAAACGTCCGATGATGCGCTATTATCTCGATCAAAAGCATGTCTGACCAACCACACATATCAACGCATTTCCGCGCACAGGAGGCAAATTACCTCACCCTGGGAAACACCACGGCCCGCGAGCGCCGACGCAAATTGAAGCAGCTTGAAAAGGTCATTCGAAGCATGCGCGGCGATATTGTACAAGCGTTGCAGTCTGACTTCCGCAAGCCCGCCATTGATACGGAGCTTACCGAAGTATATGTGGTTTTGAAAGAGATCCAATACGCACGGAAACATCTGCGTAAGTGGATGAAAGACAAGGCGGTTGGCACTCCCCTGGCACTGCTCGGTACCCGTAGTTGGGTGCGGCATGAGTCCAAAGGAATGGCGCTGATTATTTCACCCTGGAATTTTCCGTTCAATCTGGCCATGGGAGCCTTGGTATCGGCCGTTGCTGCGGGGTGTACGGTAATACTCAAGCCCTCTGAATTTACTCCCCACACCAATGCAGTACTTCGGAAAATCCTTGGCACCGTCTTCCCGCCTGAAGAGGTAGCGGTGATCGAAGGGGACCGGAATGCAGCTGCCGAACTGCTAAGCATGCCCTTTCATCACATTCACTTCACGGGCAGCACGCGCGTGGGTAAGATCGTGATGGAAGCCGCTGCGAAGAACCTGACATCCGTTACGCTTGAACTCGGTGGTAAATCGCCCGTCATTGTTGATCGATCGGCATTGGTGGACCAGGCAGCCAAGCGCGTGGCCTGGGCCAAGGGAATGAACGCCGGACAAGTATGCGTTGCTCCGGACTATTTGTTGGTTCATGAAGACGTTCTCGAAAAATTCACGGTCCGCCTGCACCACTGGCTCAAAGCGTTTCAGGGCGATAAACCCGTGGTGAACAGTGATGTATGCGGACTCATTTCCGAAGCCGCTGCCCACCGAATGAACGCAATGGCGGCCGAATCCGGACATACTGTTGTTGTGGAGAACGATGGGAACTACGCCGTGCTGGGCACCACTCCTCTCCTGCTCCACTCGGTGGATCACGACATTATGCAAGAGGAGATTTTTGGTCCGTTATTGCCCATAATTCCTTTCAAAACCACGGAAGAAGCCATTCGGCAAATACAGTCCCTGCCGCGTCCGCTGGCTTCGTACATTTTTGCCGAGAACCGCAGTTTTACGAGCGCCATTCTCCGCTCTACCCGATCCGGTGCGACGTGCATCAACGAAATCTCATTGCATTTTAATAATCCCCGCTTGCCTTTTGGAGGCATCAATGGCAGCGGCATAGGCAAGAGTCACGGCCTCCATGGCTTTATGGAGTTCACCAATGAGCGAGCGGTTTTGAAGCAAACCTTCCGCTGGAATACTATTCATCTCGTAATGCCGCCATACGGCAAATGGAAACGCCGCATTGCCGACTGGATTATTCGCTACCTCTGACATTCCCGTTTTGGGCATTTTATATAGAGAAGTTGCGGAGATCATGACTACTTCAGTATATTAGCCCTCCGGACTGAGAAATCCTTTGCATTGATACAGACTTATCACCCACAACGCCTGTCTCCTTCGAGATACGACCAATACCTGGCTTCCGGCTGGTTTCGTGGTTCGGTGATGCTGTACAAGCTGGATATGTTGTGTATTGATTCAGACATTCATTCCATTGTGAATATCCGTCTGAATCTCAACAACTTCGAGTTCAAGTCGCGTCATCGAAAGTTGATTCGGAAGAACGACAAGCAATTCACCACCATCATCCGCAAGGCATGTCCGAATCCTGAGAAAGACGCCCTGTATCAGAACCATAAAAAGCGATTCCGGGGTTTTATTCATGCCACGCTGAAGGATTATTTGAATTCAGGACGTTCGCAAACCGTGTTCGACACACATGAAGTGTGCGTGTACGATGGCGACAAGCTCATTGCCGTAAGTTATTTTGATTTCGGCAAGAAATCCATGGCGAGTTTGATTTGCCTGTATGATGAGGCATACGCCAAATGCAGTTTGGGCATTTACACCATGGCAAAGGAGATCGAACTCGGCATGAGTCGTGAATACCAATGGTACTATCCCGGGTACGTGCTCGACGATAAGGAATTGTTTGACTACAAGTTATCGCTGGGTAATTTCCAATACTACAACGAATCGAAACGGTGGAGGCCGTTGACTCCGGACACCCATTTGCCCACCGTGGCTTCAAAATACAAGCAAGCCATGAACGACTTGCTCGAAGCGCTGCGCGGTGAAGGAATTGAAAGCAAGCGATGGGTTTACCCATTTTTCTCCATGGGGTATCTCGGATATTGGAAGGTTCGGTTTTTAAATTACCCCCTGCTGCTTGAAATACCCTTTGGCGGACCACACGACCCCAAGCTGGTGCTGTCGTACGATGTTGATCTAAATACCTATGCCGTGCTGTTCATTATCCCGGCCAAGGAACACCGTCACCTCATCAACATGGAGATTTCTCCCGACCTCCAATCGGGATCCCAATACTTATTGGAGCTCAGTAAAATTCACAATCTGGTATGCCGCACCGCCGACATCCAGCAAATCATCGCCGTGCTGAAGATGATCTCGAACACGGTGCCTTTGAAGGCAGGTCCACCCGTAAAGACCGCATCCACAGCAGTTGTGGAGGGACAGAAGGTTTTGAAGTAGCCTCCTTCCCTAAGCGCGCAGCACTACTCTATTCCACAACACGACACCCATTGTCAATCTAAGAGCCCTTCAACTTAGAAGCGCATTCAGAAGAGCCCATTGTACCCGTTGACTTTTGGACGATATAGTCCTTTGGATTGCCAACAGACCTGTTCCCACCTGCGACACCCTCATTCCAAAGGCGCTTATGCGAAGTTCAACCAAGCGAAGTAATGAATGTACCTTACACACCCGCGGTTTTGCGAGCATCGCATTCGTTTCAGTGCAGTGCGCCAATGTATTGTCTGGTGGCACCCCTATTTCAAGGAGATTCACCAATGTTCCACCGAGTTGCACTCGTGTTTTAACGAGGAGCACTAATACTTCAACGCCGATCACTAATACTCTAGCAGGAATCAGCAACATTTCAGTGAAATTCACTTATGTTCCGGTGAAATTCACGAACGTTTCAGCGAGATGCACCGACATTTCAGTGAGATGCACCAACGCTTCAGTGAGAATCACAAACACTTTAGCGAGAGTCACCAACACTTTAGCGAGAATCACCAACGCTTTAGCCAGAATCACCAACACTTTAGCGAGAATCACCAACGTTTTAGTGAGAAGCACTAACGTTCCGGCGGTGTGCAGCAGGGTATGTGCGAGACACACCGGCACTCAATCGAGAAGCACCGTCGTTCCCATAAGGTTAACTCATGCATGCGCGGGAGATACTTGCGTTTGTACGACGGACACTTTTGTTTGCATGGCGGGGACTTTCGTTTGCACGGCGGACACTTCCGTTTGCACAGAGGACACTTTTGATTGCATGGCGGACACTTCCGTTTGCACGGCGGACACTTCCGTTTGCACGGCGGACACTTCCGTTTGCACGGGAGACACTTT
>JAGQVX010000117.1 GCA_020437755.1 Flavobacteriales bacterium | reverse complement strand
CCGTGTTGTTTCGCACCTTCAGTGCTCTTTTACATATTCAGTGGATTTCTTTCCCCCGCACTGCGTACGGGGCAAGTTTGTTGCGCCCCTTCAGGGCGCTTGGGGTCTGTGTTTATTTATTGAACACAGAACAAGGATTAACGAATGTTGAATGCTGAATTCGTTAATCGGTGTTCCTCGTTCGAGATTCCAAATCAACCGGATGTCAATGCTCAATTGAATATTACGCATACCCATATCGAATGAAGCCATACCCTATTGGAAGCTCGCACTGCCAGAATAGCATCTGAATCCGCCAAATAGCGTGTGACAACTCCAAATTTGAAGCTGACCCTTCCCAAATAGAATGTGAATCTGCCTTTTGCAATGTGACCACGCCAAATGAGAACTTGGCAACATCCGAATTGAATGTGCCAACGCCCAATTCAAATCTGACAACGCCCGAATTGAAACTAACGACTCCAAAGCGAAGGTGACACTCCCTGATTTCAAGGTGACAACGTCCGAATCAAAGGTGACGACCTCCGAATCGAAGGTGACAATCCCCGAATCAAAGCTGACAACTACCGAATTGAAGGTGACACTTTCCGAATCGAAGGTGACAACTCCCAAATTGAAGGTGACGCTCTCCGAATTGAATGTGACAACCTCCGAATTGAACGTGACAACGCCCGAATCGAGGGTGACCATCCCCGAATTCATGCTGAAATTCTCAGATGAAGACTCAATCCCTCCGGACAGCATGTAAACAGATCCGGAATGCAGGTAAATGGGCCTGAATTGTGGGTGAACCCTTTTTGAACTTTTATGCATGTGAAAGTATTGGAGACTAGTGCTTCCTTTCTCTCCATCATCCCCTTCCCCACGCTAATCTGCGCGTTCTTTCCCAATAATAATTCATTCTCACGTTCATACTACGGATTGATTATAAAGGGTTACCGCCAATCACCGCCATTCATCATAACATTGCTCTATCAATATAAATTGCAATGTCAGAGGCAACAATGCTATAAGAACAAAACTTTGAATTTTGAAAGACTTTGGGTATCCGGCGAGAGCTGTTCTAAATAAACCCACATTGGCTGCCACCGTTATTGAAAGTCCTATCAACAGTGCCCATGCGTCGTCATCAACGCTATTGAGCAGTCCGTCTTCGCTCAAGGCACTCCGCCAGTAAAACAAAGTGGCCAAAACCAACATACCCTTTACATAACTCCAATAAGCGGTCTTTACAGATGGAAAAACGAATACCCGACCTTCCTTTTCTAAAACCAGTGCTAAGGCCTGATTACCAATCAATACCACCTGGCAAGTCCAAAACACACCGAAAAATCCTGTAGAACTCCTACACACCAACAAAGCATACACAACCAGCAGGGAAATAATTAGGAGATACATGCCCAGTGTTACCAAAGTTCTGTAAAAATCAGTCTTCTGCATTGCGACGTCTTATACATGCATAATCTTGCCCTACCACTGCTGCATTACTCTCCTGCGATACTGCCACGCGTGTTCATATTGATCCTAAGCAATAATTCATATCCGGAAAGATAATACTCCTCATGTAATCACTACAATAAAAAAGAGGCGCAATCCCATGCGCCTCTCTTTTTATCATCTCATCAATTAATAACAGACCTCCCTCCTATTGGACAATGGTCTTTTGGACAAACTTCTCGCCTTCGCCGTGCATGCGGAAGAAATACAGTCCGTAGCTCATTTGAGGCTGGTAATCGAAGGTGTAGGCTTGCTTGTAAGCTACTTCGCCTTCGTAAATAACGTCTACCACGTTTCCACTCAAGTCCAGCACGTCGAGTCTCGACCTTCCGCTGAATGGTGATACAAACGTAATGAGGTACTCGCCATTCGCCTGCTCCGATACAATCAAACTGCCGGGCAGCGGTGGGTAATACAATGCCGGGAATTCAAAGGCATTCACCACGTGAATCACTTGCGTCCAGGTAGTTGTGTTTCCCGAACAATCGGTCACCGACCAGGTGCGCACGATGTCGTGGTCCTCGCAGCAGTTGTTCTCGGTCATCAGGTCGCCCACTCCGTCAACTACCTGTCCGTTGATGACTCCATTGTAGAAGAACCATCCCGACATTCCAAAGGCGTCGTTGCGGTTGTTGGCCGCCAATCCCAATTGGAATCCAAAGGTAAAATCACTGGGAGCGTGGGTCAGGTTCAACTCCGAACCGGCAAAATCTCCGGCTCCAATCAACCTGCTGGCATCGCTGAGCTTGAAGTAGCTCCAGTCCAGGTACGCATCGCCGGCTACGTCGAAGTCGTCTTTGTACGATCCGCCGTTCTCGGCCCATACCTGCCAATCCATCTCGTCATACAGGTACATGTCCAATATCCAGCTTTCGTTGGCATTGTCGGGATTGTATACTTGTCCGGTAATGTGTGCGGTGCCGTTTAGCAAGTCCCGGGTAATTGTTCCGCCTGCCTCTCCAAATATATAATTGGACCCGAGACCTGCTAAATTGGGCAACCACAAAGCGATATCTCCGGCGAGTGCCTCGGCATTTCCGAGATCGCATGTCGAGGTGTCGCCGACCATTCCGATAATTTCTTCATTAAAACTCACCGCCAGCGTGTCGCTGCATCCGTCGAAGGCAATCATTTGCGGAATCGCCGGAATATTACCACAAGCTACGGTCGTGTCTGCAGGGTAATCGCTCAACTCAGGAGCCGATTCATCTACCACTTCAATGACCTGAGCCACAGTGCTCACATTGCCGCAAGCATCGGTTGCACCCCAGAAACGGTAGATAGTAAAAGTGCCAGGACAAGTTCCCAGGACGGTGTCTGTCATCATCACCAATTCGGGCACACTACAATCATCGTCAACCTCCAAAAACTCCATTGCAGGTACGTCCTGGCACTCTACTACAAGATCTTCAGGAATATTCAGGAATACTGGGGCTGTTGTATCCACCAGCGTGATCATTTGCGTATGCTCCACCACATTGCCGCACAAATCTTCAGCAATCCAGGTGCGGTAGAGAATGTTCACACATGAGCTGGTACTTTCCCAGGTTTCCACCATCATTACGGGCACATTTTCGGCGCAATTGTCGGTAGCGGTCACCACCGGCGCTTCAGGCAAGTTGCCGCATTCGGTCTCCACATCGGCCGGGTACAGGCTCAGCACAGGCGCTTCAGAATCGTTCACAAGCACTTCCTGGGTCACCTGGGCGCTATTACCACAGTTATCGGTTGCGGTCCAGGTTCTTATTATGGTATAGGGGCATTCGCCAAATGTGTACCCTTCGCTGTACGCTATGTTCACATCGCCGTCACAGTTGTCGGTCGCCACCGGTGCAACCGGATCGGGAATCGCGCCGCAGTTCGCTTCGATCGATGCGGGCACGTTCGACCATACGGGTGCTTCGGTATCCGTGAGGATCACCTGTCGTACAGCATTGGTAGTGTTTCCGCAATCGTCAGTAGCTGTCCAGATGCGGGTGAAGATGGTCTCACAATCGTTGGTTTCCGAAAACTGCACCATGTTCACGGCCACTGATGGCGAACAATCGTCGGTAGCCCCCACATTTGGCGCAGCCGGAACTTCATCATTACAGCTCAACACGATATCGTCAGGTACGCCAATCAAAACGGGTCCTTGCGTATCCGAAACATACACGAGGTGCGAGATTGAAGCGGCATTTCCACAGGCGTCGGTCGCCGTCCACGTGCGCTGCAAGTGGTAGCTGCACCCTGCGCCAAACTGCTGCTCACTGAATACCACGTCCACCACTTCCGAACAGGCATCAAGCACCTGCACATCCTGCGGATCGGGAATGTTGTTGCACGACACATAGATATTTCCCGAAACACCCACGAAGTAAGGAGGCGTTTGGTCGGACACGTGAAGCAATTGCTCGGCAGTAGCCATATTTCCACACTGATCGGCGGCCGTGTACACACGAAGCACATCATAAGCACATCCCGATCCCAGCGGGGTATCTTCATACGTGATGTTCACGGTAGCCGCGCAGTCGTCAAACACCTCCGGATAGTTCATAGCATCGAGTTCCGAGCAATCTACCCAAACCTCTGCAGGTGCATCCACAAATACCGGGGGCTGCGTATCTTCAACGGTGATGCTGTAGCTGGCAATGGTCGTATTACCACAGTCGTCCTGCGCCACCCAGGTGCGGATAATGGTGTATTCGCAACCTGTTCCTACCACGTTTTCACTCACGGTAACGGAAACATCATCGTCGCAGTTGTCGCTCACTTCCGGATCGGGCATATCGGGAATGGAGTTGCAATCGGCCACCACGTCATCGGGAATACCAAGCAACAATGGTGGTTCTGAATCATCCACTGTTACGTGTTGCACCATCATCGCCTGGTTTCCACAACCGTCAATGGCTGTCCATACACGGGTAAGGTTCGGACAACCACCGGGTGAAGTGGTTTCCTGGAATTCGATCACTACCGATCCGCAATCGTCAGACGCTGTAACGACCGGCATTTCAGCCTGGTCTCCACAATTGATAGTCACATCGGGCACGTCCTGATCAAAAACGGGAGGGGTGTTGTCCACAAACGTGATGGTTTGACTTACCACCGCAATATTGCCGCAGGCATCAGTAGCCACCCAGGTGCGCACCACATTCATCAAGTTGGAGCAGGCGCCGGCCACTTCTGCCTCGGTGAAGGTGATTTCAACCGACGAGCAATCATCCGTAGCCGATACGTTGGGAACGGCCGGTAAATCGGCACCGCAAGGCAGCACCTGGTCGCTGAACGAAGCCACGAATACGGGAGCTGTATTGTCATTGAAGTTGATCAATTGGTTGATCGAGGACTGGTTGCCGCATGCATCTACGGCCAACCATGTCCTGATCAACTGATCACCGCACAATCCTTCTACCCACTGCTCCGAAAGCGTCAGCTCCACTTCTCCGCAATCTTCCACCACGGGAACTTCGGCCTCGGGCGTTGGGTCTCCACAATTCAATTCTATACTCTCTTGACTCAAGGTCAGCTCAGGCGCCGAATCATCTACCACCTGAATGAGTTGCATAAAGGTGGCTGTGTTTCCACAAGCGTCCACTGCAATCCATTCTCGACTGATTTCATAAGCACATCCTGAACCGGTAATATTGTCTACATAGGTAATTTCAACTCCTTCCAGACAATCATCGAGGACTTCGATGAATACCCCCTCGGCCACAGCGTTGCAGTCGGTCACCACAACCTCATCGCCCGAGATCACCGGTGCGGCGTTGTCGGTCATGCTCACCACTTGCTGCATTTCAGCAGTGTTTCCACAATCGTCGGTTGCCGTCCAGGTGCGGGTGTGCATCACCACGCAGTCAACCACGGTAATGGTCTCCATGTAGTCAATCTGTACATTGTCGGAACAGTTGTCGGTAGCTGTTACATCCACCACCGGCAATTCGTCTCCGCAGCTTAGTGCTACGTCTTCCACTACAGTAGTAAATACGGGCGCTTCAGTATCAACAACGCTGATAGAACGTGTGGCCACCGAAGTATTTCCACAAGCATCCTGAGCTGTCCAGGTTTCCATCCACTCCTCACAGTTGTTGCCGTTGAGGATGGGGATGATTTCATAAACCAAGGCAACCGACGAGCAGTTATCAACCGTCATGGGTTCTTCCGATGGAAAGGCCTCTCCACATTCCAACACCACATCCTGCGGTACAAAAGTGAATATGGGCGACTGGTTGTCGATTACAATGATTTGCTGCTCATAAACGGCCTGGTTTCCACAGGCATCCGTCACCGTCCAGCTTCGCTGAACTACATGTGCACACGGATCTCCTGAGGTAGATTCCGAATAATCTACCGTCACCAATCCTCCACAGGCATCGATAAAGTCGGGTGTAGGCATGGGATCGTCACAGGCCACTTCCATGTCAAAAAGATCAATCGTTGGCACCGGCGGATCGTTGTCGGTCAGGGTAATGAACTGTACCGCATTTGCAGTATTGCCGCAACCATCCATTGCCGTCCACGTGCGCTGAATAACCATAGGACAACCTTCATTCACCACCACATCGTCGTAGCCCATGATCACATCCGAGCAGTTGTCGGTAGCCTGGGGCTCGGGGAGAGCTGCCAGTCCGTTGCAATCGGTTTCCACATCTTGTGGGAGAGAAACAAACTCAGGGGCTACCTCATCAATAACCACAATGTACTGGGTGAACTCCCCTGCTCCACCGCACGGTGCAGTCCAACTGTACACGCGTTGAATGGTAGGGAAACAGGTTCCCGAGAACTGGGTTTCCACCACTGAGAAATCCACCCAATTGCTGAAGCACTCGTCGATAGACACGGGCTCGGGAATTTCATCACAGCTTACGGTGATGTTTTCTTCCAATCCGTTGAAGGGATCCCAACCTTCCATGGGGTAAATCACGGATACTTCCGCTTCAGATTGGTTACCACATGCGTCGGTAGCCACGATTCCCATATTTACCAGTACAGCACAGTCAAATCCATAGCTGCAGCCGAGGAATCCCTGATTGGTAGTTCCATCTACGTAGTTTTCGTTGCACGACGCCAAAGCGCTGCTGATGGCCGGGTAGTCATAGTCCAGACAACCGCCAATGGCCTCATTGGCCAGTTGCAGCAAGGCTCCAACGGTCATTCCCTGGAAGCTTCCCGATTGGAGCACCATGTCCTCAAGGGCGAGGTCGGAGGCTCCGAATCCGCTGTCCATGTTATCAAAAGTCACCGACAAGGTCAACGCCACGAGGTGACCTGCAAATACATTGGAATACCCTCCTGCCGGATCAACCAAATCACCCGCGGGCAATGTGGTGGGTGTAGTTCCGGAAGGCAGGAAATCGGTTACCGCCTGGGCATTGGTCAGGGTGAGGGTATTGTTGCAACCAATGGTCAATCCGTTGGGGAAAGCTGCATTAAAATGCTGGTGCAGGTACATCCCCGGATTGTTGCCATTAGGAGGAGCTCCCCATCCGCCGGGCGTCTGCGTGCGCAATTGCGCATTGGCACAATCTTGTCCGTCGATCCACACCGTATCTAAAGGGGTGTACTCTACCGCCGGATTCGAATCACATTCATCCACGACCAGCGCTGAGAAATCGGGTGTGCTGTTGCAATCTGTCGCAATGAGTGGAACAGACGCCAGCACTACAGGTGCAGTAGTATCGATGACGGTTATGGTTTGATCGCACAGCACCAAAGTACCCTCATTGTGGGTTGCGGTCCAGCTTCGGGTGATGGTCAGTTCACATCCGTTTTGGGTAACTTCATCGGTATAGGTAAGGTCGTACACATCCGGACAGTTGATGGTTGGATATCCTGTAGTTTCAGGATCAATGCCCTCTTCGCACGATACTTCCACATCTACCGCACATTCCATTACGGGCAGATTAACACAGTCTCCTTCAAGATTAATATCTCCGTGAAAGACGAGGTCTTGTCCGGCTACCGATCCGCTGTAGTCAAACCAGCACGACATACCGGGTAGTTCGTTCTTGTCGTTGGCGGCCACGCCCACTTGCAATCCATAGAAGTAGTTTGAAGGGCGGTGCGTGAGGAACAACACATCTCCGTCGTAGTCTCCGGTACCAATCAGTTTGCTTTCCACGTCGGGATCCATGATGTAGTAATCCCATTCCGTGTAATGATCCTGCACAATTGCCGGATCGCCTTTCCATCCGCGTCCAAGGGCACTCCACTCGTCCCAATTCATGCGATCACTGAACCACATATCCATGAAGAATCCTTTGGATGGATCTTCCTTGTCGAAAGTTTGTCCGTACATGTGCGCCGTGCCATCGGCAAAGACGTCCATGAACCCTCCATTTTCGTCGAATTCGAATTCAATGAAGGCGCCATTCGGCAAACCGGGAAGCCAGATGGCTCGCGTTACATCTCCATAGCCATCCAGAAAACAATCTTCCTCCGAACACAACTCGGTACTGATTTCCGGCCCTTCGATAAGGTGTCCGGCATTGTAGTTTTGTTGTACCTGTTCGGCTGACAAAGCCTCTGAATACATCGCAGCCAGGTGCAAAGTACCCAACCAGGGGCTGTCGCCGTTGATTTCATTGGCAAATGCCAGTTTATAATCAATATCCCAATTGCTGAAGTTACCACTTCGCGTATCGGATACCACTTCTACACCGTTGATGTAGCACTTCTCCACACCTGCCGCATTGCGGGTGTACACTACATGTTGCAATTGTGCTGACAGACCATTTGCATTGGTAGTAGGTGTTCCGTTGTCGTTGGTTTGAGTTGTGCGAACGCGTGCTGCGTATTTATTACCATTCTGACCCAACATGCAGTTGCGGTTGGAAGAACCGTACGAGACCGTCATTATACGCGCAGGGCCCGACTGATTATTATTGTCGGGAATCACCCAGCATTCCATTGAAATGGCATTCGATTGCGTGCAGGCCTCATATACTTTGTCGGCCTGGGCAAACGACTGAACCAGTGAAGGGGCGGTGATTTCCAGTCCGCCACCCGGCAGCCAATTGGTTGAGCTACCGTCCAGAATTTTCATGGTTAAGGGAGTCCCGACACCTGAGATATCGTGGACATAGACGCCATTGCCTTCACCGAAGTTGTAAAGTACCAACAGATCATCGGCAACGCGATCCTGTGCAAAAAGTGAAGTCGAAATTGAAACGAGCAGGTTTACAAAAAGGACTTTTGCGAGGGAGTAGTGGTTCTTCATATCTCTGTTGGTTAGGTTAGTCGCACCTTCCCATGCAGAGTGATTGTTGTATCAGTTTTCGTTTACCGTTGTGAAGAACCGGGTGTGATCCCGGACAGGGTTTAGAGTCTTCTACGCGGGGTGAAGGCATTTTGTTCGATTGCGACGTAAGATTTAGACCGACACGCGAAAAATGCCGATGAATAATTCAAAATTTCAGAATGAACCGGGTGAACACCCCTGTTTCTGCAGACTTTCGCTTTACTTTGTTCTTCGGCCCAACCGAAGACCATGAACCCTATTAACCCACATACAGCATATTTCAAACTGACAACTGAACGAATCGAATTCAGAACATTGACTGTCGAGGACATTCCATCATGGTTGCCCTTCTTTGAAAATCCTGAAGACATTCAATACGTGGGGGTTGACACCACCTTGTCTCCTGAAGCGCTGGCAACACAGTGGATTACGAAGCAGTTGGAACGTTATGTGGAGCAAGGTCTTGGGCATTTGGCCTTGTGCCACAAAACCAGCGGAACATTTATGGGTGTAGGCGGATTGCTGCCTCGAAAAGTCGATGATCGTCCCTACCTGGAAATTGCCTACTCCCTCCTTCCACAATACCGGGGTAAAGGCATAGCTACTGAGGCTGCAAGCGCACTTCGTGACTTTGGGCAACACTACTTACCCGAACACCAACTGATTTCCATTATTGCTCAGGAAAACCATGGCAGTCAGCAGGTTGCCCGGAAATTGGGGATGCACATTGTGGACGAAACGACCTATTTGGGGTTGTCGGTCTTTCTATTTGGCTTTATGCCCTGACATGCGCCATAGCCGGAACAAAGTGTCATGCGCAAGTAACCTGAACAATCCACCTTGCGGCAAAAAAAAGGGAGCCTTCCGACTCCCTTCTTGAATAATGTTTTACAAATTACCGATGACCCTTTTCTTTGGATACTTAACGGAGAACCTCACCATTACGGATTTGGTCTCACCGGCAGCTATGTCCATGTCCCAAAGGAGTTGTCCGGTAGCCGCATCGTAGCGCGCACCACTGGTTTCCTCCACTTCCACCTCGATATCACCTGACTGCGTCAATGGGATTTGATCTTCAATAGTAATCTTAACCGCAGTGTTCTTGGTATTGTGGACCTTGATTTCGAAGGCTTTGGTCGTTTTCTTCTTGCCACCCAGCATAGTGGTTTTACAGTACTCACTCACCTGCTTACGTTCCACCACAACCGACTGATCGCGGCCCATGGATAGGTTGAGCGTATCAGAAGTAATGGCCGGATCAATAAACGCTTTGCCCACAAATGTACCCTGGAAGTATATATTCGACTGTCCGGGCAGGAGGTTGTACTTCTCCCAATCGGTGACATCGGCCACGAGGAAGGCGTCCTGGTCCAGTTTTGGAACACTGAAGTAGTGGAAATCAGCGCTGAGCGAGTAGCGTTGGGTTTCCACCTCGTGGTACTGTCCGTCGGATGGAATCACGTAGGGAATGGCAATGGCAAACTCTGTGTTGATTTGGTTTTGATTCACGGTGACCACGTCGCTCCAACTTGAAAAACCTCGACCTTCTGCATCCATTGAGTCTGCCATAACTTCGAAATTGGGTTCGAAATCTGCCTCTTCCGCGGCCATCACCAAACCATATTCTCCTTTAGCCTTTCTTCCGTTGTACACCTCTGCCAGGTAAAGGTACCACGGCTGCATGGTGGGCGCTTGTCCGCCAATTGTAGGGTTGCCGGTCGACAACGTCAACTTCACACGGTCCCAATCAATTCCTGTGCTTTGATACACCTTTCCTTTGTAGATCAGTTCGAGATTGCTCTTGATGTCCTTGGCGCGAATATCATAAGTGGGTACCCACCCTGCCTGGCGAACCATATAGGAGAAATCAATATCAACCGATTGTTGCTTGTTGCTCAATACCGTTACCAGTATTTCACTCGTGCGCTTGTTGGCCATGGCATTGCGCTGATTGAGGTATTGGCGAATCCGATTGATGTCTTCGTTCAATTGCTTTTGATCACGGTCGATTTCGAGCAACTTGTATTCAATCTCCTTCGTGCGATTGCGGTAGAAGTCGGCCATCTCCTCGAGGTCTTCCACAAGCAATGTTGCATTCGTACCCTTAACGGATCGATTGGCCGTGAGCATTTCACGTTCTTCATTGTACACCTTCCGCATAGCGGCGCGCATCTGAAGGGTAAATTCGAGTGTTTCCAGACTGTCCTTTTTCGCTTTTACTTCGGGTGGCAGCGTAGTTTCACGAAATACATTGACTTCGTGCTTAACGCCTTGAATTACGTACCGCTCATCGCCCTCTACCTGAATACTATTCGGATCCAGGTATTCAGCCAGACCTTTAAGTCGGACGATATTTTCACCCGCCTTGAGAGATACGTTGGCTGTTCGATTGATTTGAGCTCCGGAAAGAAAGACCGTAACTTCTTCGATGTTCGATTCTACGTCTGACGATTGCTGAGCTGCAAGGCCCGGTCCTGCGACGCACAGGACGAATAACCACAAATATTTCATGAATTTGTTATTTGAGAACCAAATGTATTTGTTTGTCTCCGGTACACCAAAAGTCATACCGGGTTCAATTGATTGGAGGATGTGGAGGGTGATGCGGAATTGAACGATTTTGGGGGGGGTGAATATTTTATGGGGGGAAGTGGATTGGGAGGTGGAGACGCTGGGGGGTACGAAAGGGAGGAGGAAAGCGGTGATGGTATATAGTGTAGAGCTCGGTGGGGTGGGGACGATATAAAAAAAATCTGTACGGGGGGGATCGGATTACCGGAATACCCCTTCCCACGATATAACGGTTCATCCATATTACCCCGTAGAGACGCGATTTATCGCGTCTCATCCGTTCCCTTTGGCCGTCAGATTAACCTCCGGAA
>JAGQVX010000116.1 GCA_020437755.1 Flavobacteriales bacterium | reverse complement strand
CCGCTGGTTGTGATGACGGATCTTGCACCTACCCCGGATGTACTGTACTTGTGGCTTGTAACTACAACGCCATCGCAGGTTGTGACGATGGTTCATGCACATACCCCGGATGTAATAACCCGGCAGCTTGTAACTACGATTCCACAGCCGGATGCTTTGACGGAAGCTGCACTTTCCCGGGTTGTACCGATACCAACGCATGCAACTACAACGCATCAGCAGGCTGCGATGACGGATCATGCACATACCCCGGATGTACCGACAACACTGCGTGTAACTACAACAGCGCGGCCGGATGTAACGATGGTTCATGCACCTATCCGGGTTGCGATGATGTAAACGCGTGCAACTACAATGCTGCGGCAGGTTGTAATGACGGATCCTGCACCTATCCGGGCTGCATAGATACCGCTGCATGCAACTACGACAGCACTGCTGGCTGCGATGACGGTAGCTGT
Organism: Flavobacteriales bacterium; assembly: GCA_020437755.1. GTDB lineage: Bacteria > Bacteroidota > Bacteroidia > Flavobacteriales_D > Sanyastnellaceae > JADFAK01. The sequence goes on along the minus strand of JAGQVX010000116.1, from coordinate 11,214 downwards.
GACTATTCATGCTACGGATGCACCGATTCAACTGCTTGTAACTTCAACAGTACTGCAACCATTGAAGATGGAACATGCACCTATCCAGGGTGTATCGATTCGGCAGCAACCAACTACGATTCAACCGCCGGTTGTGATGATGGCTCATGCACCTACCTGTGCGAAGGAGATTTCAACAATGACGGAGTTGTAGATGTGCAAGACTTGCTGCTGTTCCTCGGCGGTTTCGGCTGTATGTCAAACTGCGGCGAAATGGACTTGAACAGCGACGGCGTAGTGAACACGTCAGACATGCTCGACTTCCTCGGCTTGTTTGGATCGCAGTGCTTTTAAGAGATTCCTAAAATATTGTACAAGAACAAGGGGGCAATAGTCCCCTTGTTTTTTCTAAAAGACTTCATCTCCAATCCGGCAGATATCCTGCTTTTACATGAGATCAATCAGTTTTTCCGGACCGGACCGGACCTAATTTTGCTTCATGGAATTAGACCTGATCCGCAAGTACAACGTTCAAGGCCCACGGTACACCAGCTATCCTGCCGTACCACATTGGAAGAACAATATTTCTGAGTCCCAGTGGGTTGATCGTGTCTCTACAGTTTTTCGCGCTTCCAACAAAGCGCATGGCATTAGCGTTTACATTCACCTACCCTATTGCGAATCGCTGTGCACCTACTGCGGTTGCAATACACGTATTACGGTCAATCATGCCGTTGAACGCCCTTACATCCTAGGAGTTCTGGCCGAATGGCATGCGTACATCCAACTATTTGGCGATGAGCGTCCCGTAATTGCCGAATTACACCTGGGCGGCGGTACTCCCACGTTCTTCAGCCCTGAAAACCTTCAATTCCTGATTTCGGAACTGCTAGCTCCATGCGACGTGGCACCGCAGGCAGAATTCGGCTTTGAAGGCCATCCCAACAATACCACCTTTGAGCACCTTCGTGTGTTGCGCAATCTGGGATTTACCCGACTGAGTTTGGGTATTCAGGATTTTGATCCGGTCGTTCAAAAAGCCATCAACCGAATGCAATCAGTTGAGCAGGTTCAGACGGTAGTGGATGAAGCCCGCGCTCTGGGGTACGAGTCCATTAATTTCGATATCATTTTCGGACTACCTTTTCAGCAGCAATCTTCGATAAAAACGACCCTCGAAGCCACGTTCCGCATGAAGCCCGACCGCATTGCTTTTTATGGATATGCTCATGTGCCATGGAAGCACGCCGGACAACGCCGCTACACCGATAACGACTTACCTAAAGGCCCGGAAAAGCGTGCTCTTTATGAGTTGGGCAAGGCTATGCTCGAGGATCAGGGATACAGCGAGTTGGGGATGGATCATTTTGCCCTTCCTCACGATTCACTGTTCATTGCCGCCAATTCCGGTCGCATGCATCGAAATTTCATGGGGTACACCACGCAGTCCACCCAATTGCTGATCGGACTGGGTTGCTCAGCCATCAGTGATAGCGGCGATGCCTATATTCAGAACAAAAAAGTGGTGGAAGACTACCTGGAATCTGTTCAAGGAGGAGCCTTTCCATTTTTCACCGGTCACTTGTTATCTCAAGAAGAATGTGGCATGCGCCAAATGGTTAAGGACATAATGTGCCACTTCCATGGCAACACAACTACGGTTGGCTGGTCGGCTGCGGATGCCCGGGAGCGTTTGAGCGAATTCATTCAGGACGGAATTCTTACCTTGCAAGACACTGAAATCTCGGTAACGGAAACCGGACGTCCCTTCGTGCGCAACATCTGCATGGCCATGGACCCACACCTCCAGTCCGCTGCCGAAGCTGCCAATCGGTTTTCTACTGTGGTGTAGTGAATTGACGAAAGTCAGTTTTTTCGGTGAGTGGCCTCACAGCCAAAACACTCAAATTCGTGAACTTGCGCCGCAAAACCACACACTTGACACAGGAAGTCATCACGAAGATCAGCTGCAAACATTGCGGCGACACGTGTCCGTCCGAGCCTATTTGGAAGGATGAAATCCCTTTTTGCTGCAACGGATGTAAAACCGTCTATGAGTTACTCCATGAAAATGGACTAGCCGACTTCTACTCCATCGAAAACACCCCCGGCACCAATATGCGCTCGGGCAAAGGAGCCGATTTGGCCTACCTTGATAATCCGGAGATCATCAGCAGCTTGCTCGATTTTCAGGAAGGCAATACTTCCAAAGTCACCCTGGAATTGCCTGCAATCCACTGCAGTTCGTGCATCTTTCTGCTTGAGAATCTGGGCAGATTACATCCCGGCGTCGGTGCCTGTCAGGTCAACTTCGTGAGTAAGAAAGCTGCAATCACCTTTGACCACTCCACCATAACCTTGCGCGAACTCGCCGAGCTGTTGCAGCGCATTGGATACAATCCCAACATAACACTCAACAAAGGAGAAGCACACACGCAGCAAAAAAGCAAGCTCCCCCTTAAAATTGGCGTTGCCGGATTCTGTTTTGGCAACATTATGCTCATGAGCTTCCCCGACTATGTGCAGGGCGGACTGGAGGAAGGGTTTGCACGATTCTTTGGTTATGCCAATTTCGCTCTCGCCATACCGGTACTCTTCTACAGTGGTATTGATTATCTGCGCTCGGCCTGGACCGCCATACGATACCGCGCCATCAACATGGACGTTCCCATCGCATTGGGCATGACCGCATTGTTCCTCCGAAGTTCATTTGAGGTGCTGTTTGGTCATGGGTTAGGATACTTCGACTCCCTCACCGGATTTGTTTTCTTCCTGCTTGTAGGTAAGTGGTTTCAGGAACAAACGCAAAAGAAACTTGCCTACGACCGCGATTATAAATCCTATTTCCCTCTTGCGGCAACACGTATCGTCAATGGCGAACAAGAGGCAATCCCGGTGAATAAAGTGGAACCGGGCGATGTCTTGTTTGTCCGCAATCAGGAAGTAATCCCCGCCGATTGCATCATGCGAAATGGTGAAGGGATGATCGACTACGGATTTGTGACGGGTGAATCGAACTTAATCTCCAAGCAATCGGGCGATAAGCTGTATGCCGGCGGACGCCAGTGCGGAAGTGGTATTGAAGTAGAAGTCATCAAGTCGGTAGATCAAAGCTACCTCACCCAACTGTGGAATCAGGATGCCTTCGAAAAGGAAAAAGGTAATTTGTCGGGCACCGCCGAAAAGGCCGCTTCATTCTTTACCTGGGCGGTGATAGGTATTTCACTTGTTACCGCGTTGGTGTGGTTTTTTATCGACCGCACACAAATAGCTTTTGTGGTGACCAGTGTTTTGATTGTTGCCTGTCCGTGTGCCCTGGCACTGGCCATGCCGTTCACGTATGGCAATACCATGCGCATTTTCGGCAGACGGGGATTATACCTTAAAAATGCCCAGGTGGTGGAAGAAATGGCTGCTTTGGACACATTGGTCTTTGATAAAACAGGGACGTTGACACACGGTCAAATGGTATCCATGGAGTACGTGGGTGAGCCTTTGTCTGAAGACCAGAAACACATGGTATATGCCACAGCGCATCAGTCGTTGCACCCGTTGAGTAAGGCAATCAGTGAACGACTGGAAGCCAGCGACGTCAAGCCCAAAAGTTTCGAGGAATGGAGCGGTTCAGGAATCGTTTCCACATTTGGCGAATGCCGTATAGCCCTTGGAAACGCAAAGCACGTAGGCCTGAACCAACCGGAAACCGATCAATCTACGCGGGTGTACGTGCAGATTGATGAAGTTGTGAAAGGTTATTTTGAAGCGCGAAAAGAATACCGCGCCGGACTGAATGAATTATTGAAGGAACTAGCGGCTTTTTACCAACTACACGTAGTTTCAGGCGATAATGACGCCGAGCGGGAAACGCTTACCCAGTGGTTTGGCCGCGAAACAGAAATGCGCTTCAATCAGGATCCTTTTGCCAAACTGGAATTCATCCGGACACTACAAAACGGGGGTGCGCATGTGGCCATGATTGGAGATGGATTGAATGACGCCGGAGCGTTGAAACAGAGCAATGTGGGAATTGCGGTAAGTGATGACCTCTACAGTTTTAGTCCGTCCTGCGCCGCCATTCTTCAAGGAACTGAGCTTCCTCGGCTAACTGCTTTTCTGGGATTTTCGCGCTATGCGGTACGTGTTGTCAAATGGAGTTTCGGCCTGAGCGTTCTCTACAATCTTGTCGGACTCACCTTCGCCGTACAAGGGCTCCTCACCCCTCTCGTGGCCGCCATTTTGATGCCACTAAGCTCCATTTCCGTCATTATTTTCACAACCTTGGGAACCAATCTCAAAGGGCGTAGGCTTTAAATCACGGGGCGATATACCCATGATCCCCCGCTCCTGTCGGAATACCATGAAGACGTGGAACACGAGGGAAACGCGAAACACGAGGGAGACGCGAAACACGCGTCTGTCCCAAGATTAACTTTGACGAAGAAACAAATGAAAAACGGTCCCTACACCTTTTTCGCTCTCAACCTTAATCTCACCGCCATTCCGATCCACGAAGCTCTTGACCAAATTCAATCCTATGCCTTTGCCTTCGCCTTTGCTGGTGAGGCGTTTGAAGGGCTTAAACAGGTCCCTTTCATGTCGAGCCAGGTCGATTCCTGTGCCATTGTCGGAAAAATGCACCACCACATAGTTACCAATGCTTTCCGACCATACGCGGATCATTAGTTTGCGACTGGGGTCGCGGTATTTAATGCTGTTCGTGAGAAGGTTCAGGAACAGACTGCGAAGTTGGGCCTTGTTGAATGTGAGTTGGGGAGCGTCTTCGAATTGAAGTTCAACCACAGCTCCCGTTTGTTGAATTTCGTCTTCCACATCGGCAGCAATGAATTCGAACACTTCCTTCAAGTCAAGGACCTCAGTGGAATTTTGGTTGTTTTTCTGTACATCAACCAATTCTAAAAGTGCTCCGAGCAAATCATCGAGCTTGTGAACACTTTGTTTGAGCTTCTCTTCAAACACGGCCCTCTTCTCAGGTTCCTTAATCCGATCCATCAGATGAATGAGATTCTTCATATTATCGACAGGCGCCTTCAAATCGTGAGCGGTGGCCTGTACAAATGAATCCAGATTTTCATTGGCCCGAATCAATTGATCACGGCTATGAGCGTTCTTGCTGATGTCACGAACATACATCACGGCGCCCGCAACCAATCCGTTCTTATCCCGAATAGCACTTGCCTCCACTTCCAGGTACTGAAGCATTTTATTTCCGGCGATACGGCGTCTCACTTCAATGCAGGCCACGTCGTTTCCTTCCAGAGCCCTAAGGATCGGCAACTCGGAGGTCTTCATCAGCGCCCCGTTGCTATTCGAAAGTTCAATCTGTTCCAGGTCACGCACATGCGTTGCCTTCATACCGAGAAGTTCACGAGCAATGAGATTCTGATTGATGACCTTACCCGAAATATCCACTGTTACTACACCTTCAGGTAAATGTTTGAGAACGGAGTCCTTTAAAAATGCGTCTTCTTCCAACTCTGCCAACCGCCCTTTAAAGGCCGAAATATCGGCAAACATTAACAGTACTTCCTGTTGTACCGATGCGCCGGGATACAAACTAGCCATGCATAGAAACCAAGCGGGAGCACCGCTGCGTTCCAGCATGAGGGTAAATTGCAAAGGAGTTCCATCGGTAATCGCGCGCATACGAGCAGCTTGCAACAGCGTGCGGTCATCGCCTTGAAAAAAGTCATCAATTACCCGTCCCTCCAATTGTTTGGCCGACAGCCCCATCATTTCGCGATTGGCAAAGATGATCGTGCCGTCATTGTTCACCCGCACTACAGCATGCCCCATCGATTGAAACACCTCTTCCCGAAGGGGATCGTCGGTGGTGAATTGCTGCACTTCATGGCTGAATGTCACCACGCCTGAAATCTGATCATCGGCAAAAACCGGACAGCATAAGGTCCTGACCGTCAGACCCGCATCTTTTCCCGAAAGAAGACGTTCCATGGTCACTTCCCTCCCCGTTTTCAGAACGGTTTCCAGACTGTCAAGCATAGCGCGTTTGTCTGCGTCATTAATCAACAAATCACGAATACTGCGACCCTCCAAAAAAGAAGGTTTGAAGCCCGTAAAATTGGATTGAGAGTCGGTATTGAAGTATACCAAATGAAGATCCGAATCAAATTCACACACCACACCCGGCCACGCGTCAAGTATGCGCCGGGTTTCAGACCCTGTGCCTTGATGATGTGCAGTTTCCATAACTATAGTTTGTCCCATTGTGCTCCTGTTTGGGTTGAATAAACAGTACATGCACGAGGGCACTTAGAATTTGCCATTTAGTAGTACAAAGAACGTTCATGCGCTTATCCATTTGGCCTTGTGCCACTTAGATATGCTAACAACCTTTTCAACATAACTCCTGCAATCTACTTGTCAATCGGGGGTTCGCTGAAGTATATTTGAAACGATGCAACAGGAAAAAATCGTCTTTCTCGACCGCGACGGGGTCATCAATTTTGATCATGGGGATTATACCTTTCGACAAGATCAATTCACCTTGCTCCCCGAGGTCTTGAAATTCGCCCAAATGGCTTATTCCCGCCACTACCGTATTGTGGTAATCACCAACCAGGGCGGCATTGCCAAGGGGCTGTATACGTGGAATGACGTGCATCAATTGCATGCTCACATGAAGGACTTGTTTATCGAAAACGGAACTCCCCTGCTTGATATTTTTGTCTCGCCCGATCACGATGTGGTGTGCAATTCCATTTCCCGGAAGCCCGAACCGCTCATGATTCAACGAGCGCTGTATTTGTACGCAGCAACCCCTGAAAAGTGCTTTATGGTGGGCGACAAGGAAAGTGATGTGGCATGCGCCAAATGGGCAGGCATACGCGGTGTGCAGATCCAACGAAATTCGTCTTTGATGCAAGTAGCCGATTTATTAGTTTAGCGACCCCATGAACTACGTTCTATTCAACGGAAATCTAATCAATGGCGACGGTGCAGTGGTTCCCCTCAGCAACCGCGCTTTTCGATATGGCGATGGCTTCTTTGAGACCATTCGTGTAATTAATGGCACTGCACGATTTGTGCAACACCACTACGAGCGGGTGCTCGACAGCGCGAAGGCGTTTCACATGATCCTACCGTCCGACTTCACCCTGGAGCATTTTCAAAGTCAGCTCAATAACCTGGCCGCCGAGAACGGCATTGAGGGTGGCGGCCGCATCCGCATTACGTTTTGTCGCAAAAGCGGCGGCCTGTTTGCTCCTTCCACTCACGAAACCGAGTACTATGGGGAAATTGTCGAACTGGAAGACAACTTTTTCAGCCTGAATGAAAAAGGCATGACGCTCGATATCTATCCGGATATCCGAAAAGACATTCACTTGCTTTCGGTGTACAAGTCGCTCAATTGCAGTCTGTACATCATGGCGCGCATTTTTGCCCAACAAAAAAACCTGGAAGACGCCCTGATCCAAAACCACAGAGGATCCATCATTGAAGCCACAAGCAGCAATTTATTCCTGGTTTCCAATGGCGTTCTTTACACACCGTCACTCGACGATGGATGTGTTGCAGGTACCATGCGTATGAACATTATCAATATTGCCCTGGAGAACAAAATCAAGGTGTATGAATGTTCGCTAAACCCGCAAAACCTGCTGGTGGCCGACGAAATATTTCTCACCAACGCCATTTCGGGAGTACGTTGGGTAAGCTCCTATCGGACCAAGCGCTATTTCAATGACATGTCGCGCAAAATGATCGGCTGGCTCAATCAGTACATCAATATTGTGGACGATCTTTGAGTAACTGTTCTTCAGGTCTGCCCTTCTTTTCTGAACACTGCTCCATGATAAGTCGCTCACGCACATGAGTGACGAGAGTTACTTCGCAACCGATTTAGTGTGTCTATTTTTGCAGCACATTTTACCACATGAAGAAATTTATTCCTATCCTGGATTGGATCAACAGCTACGATAAATCATGGTTTAAGTCTGATCTTTTCGCCGGACTAACCGTGGGAGTCATGCTTATTCCACAGGGCATGGCGTACTCGTTGATTGCCGGTTTGCCGGCTATTTACGGACTCTACGCCTCCATCATCCCTTTGATCATCTACGCCATTTTCGGTACTTCACGTCAACTGGCAGTAGGTCCGGTGGCCATGGTATCGTTGCTGGTGGCTTCCGGTGTCGGGGTATTGGCCGAGTCAGGTACCGAGGAATACATTGCACTCGCCATTTTGCTCGCACTTATGGTTGGGGTTATGCAGTTTGTGTTGGGTGTGGCGCGTATGGGATTCCTGGTCAATTTCATGTCGCACCCGGTAATTAGCGGATTCACTAGCGCCGCAGCGCTCATCATCGGTTTCAGTCAGTTGAAACACGTATTGGGAGTGAACATACCCAAAAGCCACTTTATTCACGAGATTCTTATCAATGCGGCCACAACAATTGGCGAATGGAACTGGACTACCGTTGCCCTCTCTTTAGGCGGTATGATAGTCATTATCCTCACCCGAAAATACGTCAAGGCTATTCCCGCTCAGCTGGCAGCCGTTGTTTTGGGAATTCTCGTGGTATACTTCTTCGGACTAGATCAATCGGGTGTCAAAATCGTAGGTGAAGTGCCTAGCGGGCTCCCTAGTTTACAAGTAGGAAACTTCAACTGGGCTCAGGTGCAATCGTTGTTACCCACTGCACTTACGATTTCGCTGATCGGTTTTATGGAGAGTTTTGCGGTGGCCAAGACCATACAGGCCAAGCACCGCAACTACGAAGTAAAGGCCAATCAGGAATTAATTGGACTGGGACTGGCGAATGTCGCCGGATCGTTTTTTCAGTCGTTTCCGGTTACCGGTGGATTCAGTCGGACAGCCGTCAACGACCAGGCCGGTGCTAAAACCGGACTCGCTGCCATCATCAGCGCAACCCTTATTGCTGTAACCCTGCTTTTCCTTACTCCCCTTTTCTATTACCTGCCCAAAGCAATCCTCGCATCGGTTATTATGGTGGCCGTGTTTGGATTGGTTGACTTCAAAGAGCCTGTACACCTCTGGAAATCCGATCGTGTGGATTTTGCAATGCTGCTGATCACCTTTGTGGGAACGTTGTTTCTCGGTGTTGAGCAAGGAATCGGATTGGGTGTACTCCTCTCTTTGTTGCTGATTATCTTCAAGACTACGCGTCCGCATATTGCTGTTCTCGGACAGGTTCCGGGAACCAACGTGTATCGAAATGTCGAACGTTTCGATCAAATCATCGAGCGCCGGGATATCGTTATTCTACGTCCGGATGCGCGTATTTACTTCGCCAACATCAATCACATTCAGCAAAAGATTGACGAAGTGGTGAAAGCCAACAGTCCGGAGATCAAAGGTCTGGTTGTCAATTTTGAAAGCGTGAACAGCGTGGACTCCAGCGGAATTCACTTCATTAAAGATGTAGACAAACAGCTCAAAGCGGCCGGAATCAAGCTGATTATCACCAGCGTGAAAGGCCCTGTGAGAGACACCTTCCAAAAATCAGGATTGACGAGCTACATCGGTGAAAACCGATTTGCCCTTACCGTTCATCAGGGGGTAAAGATTGTTGAAAGCGAAGAATCACCTAAATTTGGTGAGTACATTTTGGAAGCCAATTAATATGAAACTTCGGATCAGAGGAAATACGGTGCGCCTGCGCCTCATGCAAGGAGAAGTCAATGACTTAAAGGATAACGGAAGCGTATCGGAAGTGGTGCAATTTGGCACCTTACCGGGTGATGCATTGGTCTATGTGCTTCGATCGGCGCCGGTAGATCATGTTTACACTATTTTCTCAGGTGGACGCCTGGAAGTCCAGGTTCCTGAAGAGACTGTTGCTCAATGGGCCGGCAGCGATGAAGTGTCGATTGAAGCGGTTGTTTCCAACGGTTCCAAAGACGGACTCAGCATCCTTATTGAAAAAGACTTCGCTTGCCTTTCGGATCGCCCCAATGAAGACGACTCCGATGCCTTTCCCAATCCCAATACGTACTGTTAACCATGCTTTCAGACAAGCATGGACGCACCATATCGTACTTGCGCCTCGCGGTGACCGACCGATGCAATTTGCGCTGCTACTACTGCATGCCTGAATGTGGCATTGACTTCGTGCAGCGCAAAGAACTGCTGTCCTACGAGGAAATGCTTCGCCTGGCACAGATTCACGCCGATATGGGTGTCAACAAGGTTCGTATTACCGGAGGTGAGCCCTTCGTGCGAAAGGATCTGCTACCGTTCATCAACCGCTTATCGGCTATTCCGGGAATCGACGAAGTACACGTCACTACCAATGGCACCGTTTCGGCCGGAATGGTATCCCAATTCAAGGAGGCGGGAATCAGCGGCATCAATTTAAGTCTGGATACCCTGCGAAAAGACCGCTTCTTCGAAATCACCCGCCGTGATCAATTCGATGAAGTAATGCGCACCTTTCACCAATTGTTGGAATGCGGTATTCCGGTGAAAATCAACATGGTACTGATGAATGGCGTGAACGACGATGAATTGGTTGATATGGCTTTATTAGCTCGTGATTATCCGGTCGACGTGCGTTTCCTCGAAGAAATGCCCTTCAACGGAAACGGCGCCGGAAACAAGCACTTGCTATCGGCCCGCATGATCGAAGAACGATTGCATCAAGCGTTTGAAGGAATCACCAAGCTCCATTCTCCCCATCACGAAACAGCCACGCGATTCAGCGTACCTGAATTCAAAGGAAATGTGGGAATCATTCCCTCATTCACACGCACTATTTGCGGAGGATGCAATCGTATTCGGGTTACACCTACAGGCCAGCTCAAAACCTGTCTGTACGACAACGGCGTTCTCGACCTCAAAGCACTTCTTCGTGGAACTGCCGATGATTCATTTATTGCCCAAACCATTCGATCGGCCGTAGATAAAAAACCCAAGGACGGATTCGAAGCTGAACGACAAATCCAGGAATCTTCCAACCGTGAATCCATGGCAACCATAGGCGGATAAAATAGTAAAGCATTGATTACAGTAAAAGAGGCTGAAGACTTTATATTCAGCACGTTATATCATTCAAATTCGGATCGCGTTCCCTTTCAAAATGCGGCGGGAAGAGTACTTACGGAAGACATCGTTGCCGACCGTGAATTTCCTCCTTTCGATCGGGTGATGATGGATGGAATCGCCATCGCTTTTGATGCGTTTCAACAAGGACAGCGGTCGTTTAAAATTGCCGGACTCCAGGCTGCGGGTAG
>JAGQVX010000115.1 GCA_020437755.1 Flavobacteriales bacterium | reverse complement strand
TCCGAACTGCCCACTAGACTTACTTATTCGTTGATCTCTATCAACGCTGTCCACACGCTGGCCAAGCCTTTATCTTGACGCGTCCAAATGGGCCTTACTACACCCTGGTATGCGTCGATATCGTTGTAGTCTCCGAAAAATGCCTCTTCTATAGGCACAAAGGGCGACTCACTGATGATTTCCGTTTCAAAAGTTGCTCCCCCATCGCGCGACACAGCTAAACTAACGTCCGTTCGGTTGTCGCTGTAATGTTGGCGATCATAATACACGAAATACAAATAGCCCGTTGCTTGATCCACAACCATCCATGTAAAAAACTGGTGCCTTCCGCTATCATCCTGATTCACCTTAATGGGGTCCGACCAGGAATCGCCTCCATCGTTTGACTTGATCAAAAACACATCTGTGTCATTCTCACCATTGACCTGATCTGTATAATTAATATAGATGGTGCCGCGGTGAGGCCCTGAGGATAAATCACAATCCGTAACCGGCATGCCATTGCAACGGCTTATTCCCGGAATATCCTGACTCCAACCCGCTACAATCGATCCTGCCCTGATGTCTTGTTCCCTCCAGGTCTTGCCTCCGTCTGTGGATTTATCAAACCAGATGTCGCTATTTAATGCCCATGCTACATAGATCTCTCCATTCGGACCAACAGCGGGCACAGCACCTTCTACCGTTTGGTCATCATCCACACAATCTCCTGCCTTTGCACTGATGCGCACGGGCTTGCTCCAACGCTGGGCGCGCCGGTTGGAACAAGAAAATAAAATCAATGTACTGTCTCCCGGCTCACGTGAATCGTATTTGTCAAACTGCGTCCAGGTGGTGTAAATCCGTTTGCCGGATGGCGCCACAACTGCCCATTCCTTGTCCTGATCAGCTGTACCGTTGAGACCAATAGAAGCACCATCACTCCAGTTATCGCCCTTGTCCCGGGAACGCTGACACACGATGCGATCGAGCCAGGCATCGGAGCCCCGGTTAAGGCCTTTCGGATCGCTGAGGTGCAGGTAATAAAAGTCGCCCTTGGCACCCGCCACAACGCAGGGATCCCCAAAAACCCCATACTTGCTTTCCAGTTGATCCTTCTCCCAGGATTGTCCGCCATCTTCCGAAACGTAGACATTATTGAGGATGGATCCGGCTACCATTACACCTGGATGCTTGCGACTGATGGCTATGCTCGGCTCACAAGTCGGATATGTGAAATGTGATTCCTGCGCATCAATTCGCACGTTGGGAAATCGAGATTGCGCCTCCATTGCAGTAGTGAGGAGCACAAGGCAAATAAACAGCCAGTTAATTCGTAAGTTCAGCATAATCCTTGGCAAAATAAGTGAGTATCGCATCTGCACCGGCCCGGCGAATACTGAGCAACATTTCGGGCATTGCGCGGTTGTAGTCGAGCCAGCCATTTGCGCATGCTGCTTTAAGCATGGCATACTCTCCACTCACATTGTACGCTGCAATAGGTAAGGTGCTGGACTCTTTCAACAGATGAATCACATCGAGGTAACACAGCGCTGGCTTTACCATGAGAAAATCCGCGCCTTCTTCCTCATCGAGCATAGCCTCGCGCAAAGCCTCCGTTTTGTTGGCAGGGTCCATCTGATACGTCTTCTTGTCGCCCGATTTCGGTGCAGAATCCAACGCATCCCTGAACGGACCATAGTATGCACTCGCGTATTTTGCGGTGTAGGACATGATACTCACATCAGTAAAGCCAGCGCCATCCACCGCACGTCGTATAGCCCCTACCCTGCCGTCCATCATATCACTTGGCCCCAGGATGTCAATTCCGGCTTGCGCCTGAGCTACCGACATCCGGCAAAGCACATCCAACGTAGGGTCATTCACGATGATACCATCTTCAACAATCCCGTCGTGCCCATCGCTGCTGTACGGGTCCATGGCTACGTCGCTCATCAGACAAGCTTCAGGGAACCGCGTTTTTATTTGCCGAATGGCTTCCAGATAGTAATTGTCCTCACTCCAGCTATAGGTGGCCATTTTATCTTTCAATCCTTCATCTACCGCCGGAAACAACACAAAATTTCGCAGACCGAGTTCCATGCATTCTCCAATTTCGGCCAGCAATAAGTCGAGCGACCAACGGTACAAACCGGGAAGCGACTTAATAGGACTTTGGATCCCCGTTCCGTCTTCCATGAAGAACGGATAAATCAAGTTATTCAGACCCAACCGGGTTTCGCTGATCATTTCACGTATCGCCTCGCTTTTGCGATTCCTTCTTGGTCTTTGTAGCATGGTTTACTGTTCTAAAAGTCTGACTTGCTTCTCAATAGCGTCGAGCTTGGTTTTAAGTTCCTTTTGGATTTCCAGAATCTGGTCATCGGTCATACCTGCCAGTCGCTGCTCCTCGGCGTGATCATGGCTGTGTGCCTCCCCTTCCTTATGAAAACAATGTCCGGGAACCTCAACCAATTCGTCATTCCAATCCTTCAAATCTCCGCGAAGCTTCAAAATAATGTCACGTGCATTGTCCAGCGCTCCTTGCGTAGCAGTATCTCCCGATTGGCTTACCATCTCAGTAAAAACGAGGTATTGCTGGTGTCGTACTTGCATAATGCTATCCAGCTCAACATAGGTAGCACGCATATTTTCGTGGATGCTGACTGCTTCCTGAATTTGTGGACTTTCTTCATGTCCGTTGCAGGCGATCAATGCAATGGCTACCGCCGCGCTAAAGAGAATTTTCTTCATGAGTATGGGTTTTCGAGTTTTTTGGTACGGGATCGTATCCGGTGGTTCCCCAAGGGTGACATTTTGCTATTCGCTTCATTCCCAGCCACATACCTTTAATCACACCCCATTCTTCAATGGCTTCAATGGTATAATTGGAACACGTAGGCACATGGCGACAATTTTGCCCAAGCAAAGGTGAAATGGTCCACTGATAGATCCGCACAGGTAATATTACAATCTTTTTGAGCACAAGGCCAAATGTACAGCTAATTCAGGCAATCCACCGTGATCTGCATCGCATCCGGAAACGTGTTTATGGAGAATTTAACAAACGTTTTTCCTTACCAACCTAAAGGCCTGGCCAGGTATCCACAATCAACATCAGGGCAGCACCGATGGCGATTCCACTTACCAGCCTCTGCCAGTCGCGCTCCGAATACGCAAAGAACCTGCATACCAGCCATCCCAGCAACATGACGCCCAGGACAATTGGGATTTGTCCGGCTTCGACTCCCAAATTAAAGGCAAGTAAATCCACAACGAGATCGCTATCATTGCTGATGATTCGGAAATAATTGGAAAAGCCCAGACCGTGAATCAATCCAAAAAGTAAGGCCACCGGATACAGTGGCCCTAATTGGTGATTGTTCTTTCGAATCAAATTTCCAAATGCTGTGATCAGAATGGTAACGGGAATCAGAAATTCGATCCACGAAGACGATACCCGCACCAGGTCGAGACCAGCAAGAATAAGCGTAATGGCATGACCTATGGTAAATGCTGTCACCAACATCAGCACCTTCTTCCAACTGCTCCACCCAAATCCCGAGCACAATGCCAACAGGAAAACAATGTGGTCTGCACCTTGAAGATCAGTGATGTGGTAAAAACCCTCAACGAAGGTATCAGCAAAGGAAGCCATCCGGCAAATTACATGGCAAAGGTGAATGTCTGTCCGCCTACGGTAATGGTACCGGTATTATTACACTCGCCCCCGCCAAAATCCACGATGCGTGTCTCCAAATCTTCAGGCGTGATTTCAATTGTTCCCGATACGATATAGGGACAAACAACCTCTGCCCGAAGCGGTGAGGTAATATGAGCGGTAAACGGAATTCCATTGCGGTTCACCCCACTGGCCGAACCGGTGATTTCGTAAACATCGTCAATGAGGAACCACGAGTTATCTCCTTCAACCCATTCGCGAATCCGGCTGGATTCCCAGGTAATGGTGTAGGCATTGTCGGGCGCGACAATTTGTGCATCGCTAACTTCGATGGAGAATTCGAGGTTGCCCAGACCATTCTCGCCCAGGTTGGTGATGGTCTTGGTGCCATTCACCACGAAACCATCAACAGAATAGTTTTGAGGTTCGTACGTAATAACGGTTCCCGGTTCGCGGTATCTTCCGGTGAAAGTCACATGGATTATTCCCTTGCGAATCCTTCCATCAGACGACTCGCAATCGTCGGTACCGAAATCGATAATCAGGAGCATAGGGGTGGCAGAGGTATCCACCGTAATGGCATCAATACAGGTTCCACCTGCAGCGCGGATGCCTTCTGTATCACTGGCTACTTCATCAACAACCTTGTAGATATCATTGAATAGGTCTTCGGCTTTCGCATTATCGCGCGAAGAGTAAACAGAGTACTCTTTTTCTTTGTCTTTCTTGCAACTAACCAGCGCAACCACAGACAAAACGGCCACTAAAACAGCGATCTTCTTCATAATGAGTTGGTTTAATTTTTCCTTGTGTACTCAACGATGGTAAACCGATGAGCGTGTTTTTCATCGGCGGGGTGTTCTTCCAATACCTTCGCATCCCACTGGAATGCCGCAAATTTCGGAAAAAATGTGTCTGCCTCAGGCTGTGCCTCAACATGCGTGATGTACATCTTATTGGCCAGATTTTGCTGCAAAGCCTGTCGGTAAACTTCCCCACCTCCGATAACAAACGCCGATTGTTCACCATTATTTCGCGCTAGCTCCAGGGCATCTTCCAGACTATGAACCACTTCGCCTCCAGGGACTTCATAATGGGTATTGCGCGTGAGTACCACATTCACCCTTCCCGGCAACGGGCGAAATCGTTCAGGAATGGACTCATAATTTTTTCGTCCCATGATGACGTGATGACCCCAGGTTTGATTGCGGAAAAATTTCATGTCGGCAGGCAAATGCCACATGAGATCATTGTCCTTTCCGATGCCCCCGTCTTTGGCGACTGCCACAATAATTACAACATCCATGACTATACCGATACTTCCGCTTTGATGTGCGGATGGGGATCGTAATTCACCAATTCAAAGTCCTCGAAAGTGAAGTCAAACAAATCCTTCACCTCCGGATTGATAATCATTTGCGGAAGCGGGCGGAAATCGCGGGTAAGTTGCTCCTTTGCCTGGTCGAGGTGATTGTTGTACAAATGCACATCACCAAAGGTGTGCACAAACTCGCCCGGTTGCAACCCGCATACCTGAGCCAACATCAACGTAAGCAGCGCATACGAAGCAATGTTGAATGGAACTCCGAGGAAGGTATCGGCGGAACGTTGGTAGAGCTGACAACTCAGCTTGCCATCGGCCACGTAGAACTGAAACAGACAGTGACAGGGAGGCAGGGCCATTTCATCGATAAATGAGGGGTTCCAGGCGCTCACTATGTGTCGGCGTGAATCGGGATTGTTCTTGAGGGAATCGATCAACTTGGTGATCTGATCGGTGGATGAACCGTCGGGGTTGGGCCAGCTGCGCCATTGGTAGCCATATACCGGACCGAGATCGCCGTTCTCGTCGGCCCATTCGTCCCAAATACGCACTCCATTTTCCTTGAGGTAAGCAATATTCGTATCGCCTTTGAGGAACCACAACAACTCGTGTATGATGGACCTGAGGTGCAGCTTTTTCGTGGTCAATACAGGAAACCCCTCACTGAGGTCGAAGCGCATTTGATAGCCAAAGCAGCTCAATGTTCCTGTCCCTGTACGATCGCCCTTGGCATGACCGTTGTCGAGAATATGTTGAAGTAAATCGTGGTATTGTCGCATGCTATCTTCGATATTATTTCGCTATCACGTGTATTGTTTCCATGACCTTTCGGGCTTTCTTCATGGTTTCTTCCAGGTCCGATCCCGTAATGGTGACATGTCCCATTTTTCGGAATGGCTTGGTCTCGCTTTTCCCATAAATATGTGGATGGACACCACTCATCGCTAACGCTGTCTCCATCCCTTCGTAGTGAACAGGGCCGGCGTGTCCTTTTTCGCCCAGTAAGTTTACCATAACGGCGTATTCCAGCGCAGTAGTGTCGCCTGCGGGCAATCCGAGAATTGCGCGCAAATGTTGCTCGTACTGCGAAGTACGATTGCCCTCGATGGTTTGGTGTCCGCTATTGTGCGGGCGCGGAGCCACTTCATTCACAAGTACCTCCCCGTTTCGGGTGACAAACATTTCCACGGCCAGCAATCCAACCATATCGAACGCTTCAATTACCCTCACCGCCAGTTGATGAGCTTTTTGGGCTATTTCTTCCGATACACGACCGGGAGATACGAGAAACTCCACCAGGTTGGCTTCCGGATTGAACTCCAGATCTACTATGGGAAATGCTTTCACTTCGCCCTGTGGGTTGCGGGACACAATTACAGATATCTCCATTTCGAAATCGACGAAGGCTTCAAGTACTGAAGGAGCGTTGAAGGCATTCGCCAAATCGGATTCAGAACGCAGCGGAGTCACTCCCCTACCGTCGTAGCCACCTGTGCGCAGCTTTTGCATACAGGGCAACATCTCCGGATGCTGAGCAATTTGCGCGGCGTTCTCCACGATGACAAATGGAGCTGTGGCAATGTTGTGATCGGCATAAAACTGCTTTTGCAGCCCCTTGTCTTTCACAATTTCCAAGACACGTGGCTGTGGATACACCTTAACGCCCTCGGCCTCCAATTGGCGCAAGGCTTCAGTATTGACGTGTTCAATTTCAATGGTAACTACATCTTTCCCACGCCCAAATTCAAGCACCCGGTCATAATCCGCAAAACTGCCAACGGTAAATTCATGGGCGATTTCGCTGCACGGTGCATCGGCCGCAGGATCCAATACGGCAACTTTGACGTCAAAATCAACTGCACTCTGAATTAGCATCCGCCCCAACTGTCCGCCGCCGAGTACGCCAAGAGTAAAATCCTTACTGTAGAAAGCCATGGCGCAAAAATACTTCCCACTCCCCAATTGCCGCCCGCTTGCCAACCAACTTATTCACGTTCCATCAACCGCTTGCGCATTTGGCGAATGCCTGATTTTTACAAGACATGGCATGCGCCAAATGAAAAAGCGCCCAATGTACCCAAGTCGTCTTCGAAATAGCCGGACAGATACACGTAGCCCGATGAGCACGGGAAGCTGACGAAAAATCAGGATAGACTTACAAGAGCTTTCAATATCATGGTGTTGCGCAATTCAACGGTGCGTGTATTTTTGCGGAAACCTGTCACGCATGAAAAAAATCTACACGCTTTTTCTGGGGATTCTTCCCCTGGGGCTTATGGCCCAAACTATGAACACGATCGAGTCGGTAGAATACGACCCGGTGAATCAACAATGGCTGGTGTCCAACGACAACTCAATCATTGCCCAGGATCACTTCGGCAACCTCTCCTACTTTTCGCAAGGAGTGGCGTCGGCCGATTATGGGATGGAAATTATTGGTAACACCCTGTTTGTGATTAACAGCGACGCCGGACAATCGGTTGTGGGCTATGACCTAACCTCGGGGGAAGAAGTAATGAGTTTGCCTCTTACCGGACTCCAATTTGCCAATGGGATGGCATCGGATGGAGATCACCGACTGTGGGTGAGCGATTTCACGGGAGGTAAGATTTACGAAATTGACGTCACCGACTTTAATGCACCTACTTTGACCCAAGTGGTAAACTTCATTATGACGACTCCCAATGGAATCGTTTATGACGGAGATAACAACCGTCTTTTGTATGTAAACTGGGCCAACAGCGGACCGATAACCGCAGTGGACTTGTCGGACTACAGCACCAGCACAGCTACCTCAACGAATCTATCCAATTGCGATGGGATTGACAACGATGCAAGTGGCAACTGGTATGTATCGTCGTGGAGCCCTACGCGCATTACACGATATAGCAACGATTTCAGCACCAACGAGATCATCACCGTACCCGGACTCCAGTTTCCTGCCGATATCTCCTACGCGCAGGAAGTTGACACGCTGGCCATACCCAATGTGGGCACTTCTGAAATTATTCTGGTTGGATTTGGTCCGTCAGCCATCGATGAAATTCAACCCGAAAACGGATTTTTCACGATATACCCTAACCCCATTACGAGTCAGTCGGCGGTAGAATTTAAACTCTACACCTCGGCCCAAGTGAACATGAGGATTATTGATGCACAGGGAAAGATTGTGGCTCAATTGCTCGATGAAGAACTAGCCCCGGGAAAACACCGCGTGATGCTGGCAGCCTTGAATCTGGAAAAAGGATACTATATTTGCACCGCGGAAACAGGAGGAAACGTTTTCTTGTATCCTTTTCTTGCTCAGTAAGTTGCAAGGAAAATTTTGAAATCCTAAAACTGGAACCGAGCCTCTGTGCTCGGTTTTTTTTTTGCGCGCGGGGCGCGCGAAGAGAGGGAGACGCGACACCTCGCGTCTGAACAGGCGCGGGCGTGCGATGAAAAGAGGGGGGAGAAAGAGGAAGAGGAAGAGAAAGAGAAAGAGAAAGAGGAAGAGAAAGAGGAAGAGGAAGAGAAAGAGAGAAAGAGAGACGCGACACATCTCATCTGAACACGCGGAGAAATTCTTAATTTTGCATTATGCACCGAATTATTTTGGGATGCTTGTTGCTTCTCTCCATCGCAGGATGGTCGCAGGAGGAGAAATCATTTAAAGACCGATTGTATTTCAACGGCGGTCTGCAAGCCGGATTTTCCAATTCTTTGTTTGTGATAGGCGCAAGCCCAAGTGTGGGGTATATGTGGACTGAGAAACTATCCACGGGGTTAGGGATATCGTTCATCTACTATTCTCTAAACTCGCCGGCGGGAAAGTATCAGACTTCGATTTATGGTGGAAACGCCTTTACACGATACCTGTTTTTCGACAACTTCTTTGCTCAGACGGAATACCATATGGTGAATTCAGATGTGCCCGTTTACGACACCTCCACACAATCACTGCAAATCAAGCGAAGCTGGATACCCATGTGGTATGTGGGTGGTGGCTACCGCGCACCCCTTGGTGGCCGGGCTTTCGCAACCATTACGGTGTTGTACGACCTGATCGACAACCGATACTCGCCGTACTCCAACCCTACCATTCGTGGAGGGATCAGTTTCGGATTTTAAAACCATACATACAACGTGATATTAGTTAATCAACTTCCCCAGTGGATTCGGGAAAATGCTACAGATGGAATCCTCGACGCTCTTAGAAAAACGTATTACCATAACACCATATACGACTGGACGGTCTCCTTGCTCATTGTACTGGGCTCCGTAGTCGTGGCACGCGCCTTCTACCTCATCGCCAAACGCTTTGGACGCAAACTCACCGCTCGAACCAAGTCGGACCTCGATGACTTGTTTCTCGATAAATTTGAAGAACCGCTGGTATTGGGACTGGTCATAGTGGGATTGTTTTGGGGAGTGGACCGACTGGATTTTCCGGACACCGCCCATGCCTTTATCCGCAACACCTTCCATGTACTGATAGCCATTGATATCACCTGGTTTATTGCGCGCATGGTCGATGCCCTCATTGTGCGTTACATCATGCCCCGCGTAGAAAAATCCGAAACGGATTTTGACGACCAGCTCATGCCCCTCATTCGTAAAGGACTGCGCACCATCATCTGGATTCTCGGAATTATCGTAGGACTCAACAATGCTGGCTACAACGTAAGTGCTCTGCTCGCCGGATTGGGTATTGGTGGTTTGGCGATGGCGATGGCCGCCAAGGACTTTGTTGCCAATATTTTTGGGGGAATTACGGTATTCGTTGACAAGCCGTTTCAACTGGGCGACCGGATACAAATCGACGGATACGACGGATTTATACGTGAAATCGGCATCCGCTCCACCCGACTGGAAACCTTGGCCGGACGCATGGTTACGGTGCCCAATCACAAATTTACCGACAGCTATGTAGAGAACGTAAGTGTGGAGCCTTCCCGAAAGGTGAAGCTTGTTCTGGGCCTTACTTACGACACCACACCCGAGCAAATCCAACAAGCCATTTCCATACTGGAAGACATTGTGACGGGTAATACCAAACTTGAAGATAATAAGGTCGTGGCATTTTCCGACTTTGGCGATTTCTCGCTGGGTATAACATTCATCTACTACATACGGAAAGGTGAAGACGTCATGCTGGTTCCGTCGGAGGTGAATCTGGAGATACTGACGCGCTTTAATGCTGCCGGACTGGATTTTGCCTTTCCTACGCAAACGATTCATGTGGAGCAAGCAGCCCAGGCTTAGTACAGATTATTCATTTCAAATCTGAGTCGCCAGGATTTTTCAGCAGCTAATTTAATCGCTGTACCGCTCGAAATAGGTTGATCCGAGAAGGCGCATTTGTCGCAATACATGCTCCTTACGTTTGGTGAGATAGGCTGATGGCTTCGCCGGATTGGACTTGCGGGGACTGGGAAGGGAGGCTATGATAAGTGCCGCCTGCTCCTTGCTCAAAGATGCCGCTGACTTGCGAAAGTACTTCTGCGCAGCGGCCTCTACACCGAAGGTGCATTTGCCGGTCTCGGCCACATTGAGATATACTTCGAGAATACGCTCCTTGCTCCACAGCAGCTCAATAAGTACGGTGAAATATACCTCGAAGCCCTTGCGCAACCACGATCTTCCCGGCCAGAGGAAAACATTCTTGGCCACCTGCTGCGAAATCGTGCTGGCTCCCCGGGTTTTTTCGTGCGTCTTGTTGTACTCCACGGCCTTTTCAATAGCTCCGAAATCGATGCCGCTGTGCTTCATGAAGTTCTGATCCTCGCTGGCCACCGCACCCAGCTTCAGGTGAAAAGAAATATCCTCGTAGTCAACCCAGGTCTTTGCGAAGTGCTGATCATCGGGACAATTCCACCATTCCCTTACCTGAAGGAATGTTGTAGGCGGATTGACCCAGCGATACAGCAAGGTCCACAGGAATGTGAACAGTATGAATGCCACAGCCCCACGCCACAGCCAGCGCCATAGAAATCGCAATATCTTCCTGACCCTCTTCATTAAATTTTCAACGCGATATTACGCTATTTCATGGCGATCTGATTCAATAATGTAATTTTGCCGCGATGAAAGAAGCAATTGTCAAAGATGTCGTGATTGGTTTTAACGAACCACGACTGTATATCCTCGCCGCAGCAACGGTTATTTTCTATCTGATTTTACTTCGCGT
The DNA here is from genome assembly GCA_020437755.1 of Flavobacteriales bacterium. Taxonomy (GTDB): domain Bacteria; phylum Bacteroidota; class Bacteroidia; order Flavobacteriales_D; family Sanyastnellaceae; genus JADFAK01. The sequence continues at coordinate 860 of JAGQVX010000115.1, read as the reverse complement.
GGTTGCGCGGCAAACGCCCAAAACCATCGACAAGATTACCAACACGTTGGGGGTACTTTTTCTGTTGCTCTCTGCCGGACTGCAAGTGAGTATGCTAATGGGTAATACGATGCCCTGGACCATACACAAAAGCATTCCGCTTCATTTGTGTCAGATCAATTTCATCCTCACGGGAATCAACTTTCTGATCCGCAAGCGCTGGTTGTGGGAGATTTCCACTTTTTGGGGACTCATTGGGGGGATCCATGCATTCATCACCCCACAACTCACCATGGGCGATGCGCCGTATTTCCTCTTCTTCTACTATTTCCAGCACGGAGCGTTGATCTTCATGCCTATTTACCTGTGGAAGTTTTATGGTTTCCGATTCCGGAAATGGGGTTGGCTGCGTGTGTATTTTATAACCTTGGGCTACGCCGTTTTTACGTTCACCATCAACTGGATCCTCAACACCTTTTTTCCGGGCGACTACATGGCGAATTACTTCTATGTTTCAGCTCCCCCCAAGGCTGACAATCCGCTGATCATGGGCGGATGGCCATGGTACCTCATCCCCAGCCAGATCATATTCATCCTCCACGTGGTCATCATCAATATGTTCTTCCGCTGGCAGGAAAAGCAAAGGCCTCTTTGGGTTTAAAGATTGGAGTGAGGGATCAGGACGAGAATGAGGGGGGACATTTTGAATTTTCCATTATCGCCGGTGGCTGAGCGGAGTCGAAGCCAGATTCTGCATGAATAGGTTCTACCACACATTATCCTCGTTTCGACTGCGTTCAACGACCGGGTACTGCGGAATAATCGGGGTGAGAATCAGTACAAGAATCAAGGGAACTTATTCTATTCCATTGACCCAGTTT
>JAGQVX010000114.1 GCA_020437755.1 Flavobacteriales bacterium | reverse complement strand
CAGCTCCTCACCCGTCACAGCGAGGAACAGGACACAACAGGCCTGGGATTCATCCCGGCACAAACCCGGCGCTTTCGATTTGAGGATTCCCATTTCAAAGTACCGCACATGGGCTGGAACCACGTGAATTATGCCTATCCCGATCACCCACTTGTTGCAGGAATTGCACCCCAGCCGAGGTATTATTTTGTGCACAGCTATTATATGCAGTGCGATGATCGGGCAAATTCGTTCTGCACCACCAACTACGGCGGAGTGTTCGACGCCGGTATCATCAAAGATAATATTGTAGGACTGCAGTTTCACCCTGAAAAGAGCCACGTCTTCGGAATGCACGTAATGAAAAACTTCCTGTCATGGCAGAACCAGTAGCTCGACCACGGATTATCCCGGTCATGGGAGTTGAAGGCGACGAATCCCGACTGGTAAAAACGGTGAAATTCAAGAAGCCCAATTATTTGGGTGACCCCATCAATGCCATTCGAATTTTCAATGAAAAGATGGTAGATGAACTACTCGTAGTTGACATATGTGCCTCTCGAGAAAATCGCGAACCCAACTACGATCTGATCTATCAAATGGCATCGGAGTGCTTCAGTCCGCTGGGATATGGCGGCGGGGTGACTTCTTTTGAGCATGCTCGAAAAATATTTGGTCTTGGGGTCGAGAATATCGTGCTTAACCCCGCGGTAGAATCGAAACCGCAATTGGTAACCCAATTGGCCGAAGCTTTTGGAAGTCAAAGCATTGTAGTAAGTGTAGATGCAAAGAAGAAACTTCTGGGTGGACAGCGGGTTGCATTTAAAAGCGGTACCAAAATCTCCGGCATATCTGTTGTAGATTTCGCATGTGAAATGGAGCGCCTTGGAGCCGGTGAACTCATTGTTCAAGATGTAGATCGCGACGGAACTTTTGAGGGACTCAACCGCACCTTGCTTGCTGAAGTAGCCAAAGCCGTCAACATTCCTGTAGTGGGATGCGGTGGCGCTTCTTCGGTGGAAGACATGGTTGAAACGATCACCGAAACAGGAATCTCCGCGGCAGCAGCCGGTAGTATTTTCTCGTACCGCCAGCGGGACACCCGCTCTATCCTCATCAATTATCCCACTGAATTCTAGCTTGGACAGAGCTTAAGGGTATAACTTGTTCCGTCAAGCGCTCGTCAATTGTAGGCTATTGACTATTTTCGCGCCATCCTTGACTATTCAATCCAAATTCCGTCCTACGATGAGCGCGTATCGGCAATGTACTATGACCATTCTGGATACCCTGGATGATCCCAACATGCAGTTTGACGAAAACGGTGTATGCCACTATGCCACAGACTACTTCGAGCGGGTAGCCCGAGAAATGGGGCCTCTGGAAAAGCGTACCGCCGAACTCAAAGCCAAGATTGAGCAGATGAAGAAGGACGGTCAGAACAAACCCTATGACTGCATTCTGGGATTGAGCGGTGGGACCGATAGTTCCTTTATGGCTCTTTGGGCACACGAGCAAAACCTTCGTCCGTTGGTCGTTCACCTCGACAATGGATGGAATAGTGAGTTGGCCGTTAAAAACATCGAAAACATCTGTTCTCGTCTTGGATTTGAGCTGCACACCCATGTTATAGATTGGCGCGAGTTTCGTGATCTGCAGCTTGCGTATCTCAAGGCTTCCGTAGTGGATATCGAGGTACTCACTGATCATGCCATCCAGGCTGTTATTCTTGATTTGGCTGCTAAGTACAAGATCAAGTATTCCCTTTCAGGTTACAACCTTGTGACGGAAGCGATAATGCCCAAAGGCTGGACATACGACAAACGTGACTTCCTGAATATCAAAGATATTGTGAAACAATACGGAGGTATCACACGCTTCAAAACCTTTCCGACGCTGACCTTCTCAAAGAAACTGTACTACCATTGGATAGTCAATTTAGAGTCGGTGTATGTGCTGAATTACCTCGATTACAATAAGGACAAAGCCAAGCAGCGCCTGATCGACGAATTAGGATGGCGTGATTATGGTGGAAAGCACTATGAATCGGTGTTCACCAAATTTTATCAGGCCTACATACTCCCACAGAAATTCGGTATCGACAAGCGCAAGGCACACTTATCCAACTTGATTTGTAGTGGGCAGATTACCCGGGAAGAAGCACTTCGCGAGATGGAGCAGCCGCTCTATGACCCGTATGAATTAGCCGAAGAGAAGGAGTATGTTCTGAAGAAATTTGGTCTCAGTGAAGTAGAGTTTGACAACATCATGGCCACACCTCCTCGAAACCATCAGGAATTTGATTCAGATGAACGCTTGTGGAAGCGATACTACAAAATTGCCGGGTTGAAAAGAGCATTTTCTAGAAAATGACCAAAAACATCCTGGTCATAGCGTATCATTTCGACCCTTCGCCCTGGATCGGAGCACGCCGATGGTCCAAGTTTAGTGCTTGCCTCAAGCAAGAAGGATTGAATGTGCATGTGCTTACAACCACAGACCCATCGCTGCAAAACCAGCCCCTTAATTTAGATGTCCCGCGAAAGGAAATCCCAAGAAAATATCCCGAAATCCTCGATCGAACACCTAAAGGGTTGTTGGATAAGATCCGGTATCGAATAGCTTTGTCTGCAGTTCAAAGGCAACTTCCCGGCTCCTTCTATGACCGCACGGGCGGGATGCAATCTGAATGGATAGCTGCCTTATGGGAATGCATCGAAGAGTGGAATATCGACACGATCATTGCTTCAGGTGCACCATTTTCATTGCTGTACTATGCGGCTCTTGTGAAGGAAAAAAGACCCGAAATCAATTTGGTTATCGATCTACGCGATCCATGGACCTGGGGCACTATCTATGGCATGGACAACCTGTCGCCTGATCGCTTAAAAATCGAGCAAGAACGAGAGCTATTCACCATTTCACAGGCCGATATCTTCACCGTTCCCGTGGATGCAATGAAACAACACTTGTCTGAAAAATACCCTGAATTTCTCAAAAAAGTAAAGTGTCTCCCTCACGCGTTTGACCCTTCGGAACTTCAAATTCCTGTTCGAACTCACGACCACTGTAAGATGTGGGTGTATTATGGAACCATTAATAAGGAGATTGAAGAGCCTTTGAGGGCTATTTGCCTTGTGCTGTCGCAAAACCCTGATATCCGATGGGATATTTTCACCGGAAAACCTGAGTACCTTCACATTTTCGAGGAATACGGTGTTGCTGATCAAGTTCATTTTCAGCCGGTTATACCTTCTGACGAGTTGTTCAAAAAGCTCTCCGAATATGATCTGTTCATGTGTCCTTGGCCCGACTATGCAGCAGATTTCATCACTACAAAATTCATAGAACTTTTCGCTTCTCGTCTGCCCGTAATTCATGTTGGAAAGTCCGGTATTTTGTCGAATTTTATAGCTGAGAACCGTTTGGGTATTACCAGCATGCCGACGGAATTTGCCCAGACATTTGGCGAATGCCTGAATCGCGAAAGTGCATTCCCCGATTACAACAGTGATTTCGATGTTCAGCCTTGGTCCTATCCCGGTGAAACGCGTCAACTGCTCGATTGGATATCAAAAATTTAGACCGTGCACATCGTTTACTTCTCCCCTCACCCACACCTCAATCTCGCCGCACCATCCGGTCCCGGAACGCATATGCGTGAGGTGATTCGGGGATTTGAAGACGCAGGCCATACGGTGGTTCCAGTCATTATGGGTGGCACTTCACTTTCTCAAGACGCAGGCAATCGCCAAATGGGAGGGTGGAAAGCACGCATTCGTTCACTGATACCCGGCCTCCTGTGGCAAAGTTTGAAAGACCGGCGACTAATGGCCTTCGACCAACACGCCAAACAACAACTTCTTGAAGTCGTGGCCCGCGAAAAACCGGACCTCATTTATGAACGTGGCTACTACCTCATGCGAAGCGGAATTGAAGCAGCTAAGCAAGCCGGAATAAAGCACGCCATTGAGCTAAATGCCCCATATCCCGAGGAGAAAGTGTACATGGAGGGCAAAAGTATGTTCCTGCACAAAGCAAATGACGCAGAACGATTTCAGGCTTTGAAAAGCGATGCTATTGTGGTGGTTTCCAGCGCGTTGAAGGAGTATTTGATGAAACGCACCGGAGTGGAAGCTTCAAAAATCCTGGTTACGCCCAACGCGGTAAATACAGCTCTATTCCCTTCAGACACCGATAAATGGAAGGCCCGCAAAAACATGGGCTATGCAGAACATGACATCGTTGTGGGATTCGTAGGGAGCATATTTCCTTACCATGGCGTAGATCACCTCATTCAGGCTTTCGATGAGGCAGCAAAACAACTTCCCATGTTGCGACTGCACATTGTAGGGGACGGTGAAACCATGACTGAAATTAAGGCCCTGGCAGAACGTATGCCATCCAAATCTTCTATCCGCTTCGTAGGCAAGGTTAATCATGCCGAAGTCGTTGACCATGTTGCCGCCATGGACATAGGCGTCATGCCCAAGTCCAATTGGTACGGATCGCCAGTGAAGATTTTTGAATACGGAATGCTTCGATGTGTTGTTGTGGGGCCCAACAATGGACCCATGCGCGATGTTATCCGCCACAGGGAGAATGGGTGGCTTATTTCCAACCAGGTGCAAGACTTGAGCAATGCGCTGACGGTTTTGGCCAATGATGCCAATATGCGCAACCATTTGGCGAATGCCTTTTATGACCAAATAATCCAACAACATACCTGGAGGGCAGTAAGCGAAAGTATCCTTTCACATTGCATGAACGCCTGATTCGTCGTTAATTTGCACCTCTATCGGCAAATCAAACCTTAACCACCTTGGACACACCTACAAACCAACCCGACCTGAGCCAACCAGTCGGAAAAGGCGTGCGACGCATCCAGTTGATGGACATCGTGCCGGACTGCGAAATATTTGTAAATACCGAAATCTATGACCTGGCCGACATTTGTGCCGGAAAAGATGTGGTAGACATCGGCTGTGGTTTTGGGAGAAATCGCCCTATTGTTGAGTCCAAGGGCGGCCGCTGGGTGGGCGTTGAACCCTTTGAAGGCGGGGCTCACATGGTTAAAGGCGATGCCGAAAATCTACCTTTTGAAAACGAAACATTCGATGTGGCCATTATGGATGCCGTGCTTGAGCATGTGCCTCAAGTCCATAAATCCTTCGAAGAAGTAGCCCGTGTGCTGCGTCCGGGAGGGATATTTATTGGCTACGTTGCCTTTATGGAATGTTTCCATGAAATCTCCTATTCGCACTTGTCATTCAAAGCCATGGAACATTACAGCAATGTGAATGGTCTGAAGCTGGAGAAAATTCAGGGTGGACATCGGTTTGGAATTGACTACCATCTCAATGTCCTGTTGCATCCATTGCCTTTCAAGCATTTCAGGGGATTGGTAGCATGGAAAATCCGCGCATGGATTAAGCTCAAGAGCAAAATGGCGTGGATAAAATTGCGCTTCCGGCAGAAAAAATCGGCTGCTGAAGCCTCTACCTATGCCGATTTATGGTACAAAATGGAATGCCTCCGTCTTTCCAACGGATTCACCTACATCATACGTAAACCGAACACGTGAAGATAGCCCTCCTTACCGATGGAATATACCCTTTCGTAATTGGGGGAATGCAGAAACACTCATTTTACCTCTGCAAATTCCTGGTAAAGCAGGGCGTAGAGGTAGACCTGTTTCATTGCGTACCTCATGGCAGTAAACTTCCTGAACATGAAGATGTATTGAAGGCCATGGAACTTGAGCCTGACGCTCCATTGAAATCGGTATGCATCCATTTCCCGCGTCCCGATTGGTTGCCGGGGCACTACCTGAAGGAATCTTACCACTATTCTGCAAAGCTGTTTGAATTGATTCAAAAGGATCTTGATTCTTACGATTTTATCTACACCAAAGGATTTGCCGGATGGCGCCTCATTGATGAAAAGAAGCGGAAGAAGATTTCCACGCCTCCTGTATCTGTGAAATTTCACGGCTACGAAATGTATCAACCTCCGGCGAGTTTCAAAGCCCGGTTTCAGCACATGATTCTGCGTGGACCGGTAGCATTCAACAACAAGAATGCAGACTACGTTTTTTCCTATGGCGGCAAAATCACCCCGATAATCCAACAATTGGGCGTCCCGGAGCAAAAAATCGTGGAGATTCCCACCGGTATTGAAGCGAATTGGTGCATTAAAACGCCCATTAGTCTCGAAAAAAATACCCGGTCGTTTGTGTTCCTTGGTCGCTATGAACGGAGGAAAGGTGTGGAAGAACTGAACGAAGTACTCCAAAAACTTATCGGAGAATTGGACTTTGAAGTACACTTTATCGGACCGATTCCTCCATCAAAGAAAATTCAGTCGGAATGCATCCACTATCACGGAAAAGTGATGGAAAAAGATGCTATTCAGCAAATAATGAGCGGATGCGACGTCATGCTCACACCTTCACACAGCGAAGGCATGCCCAATGTAATTATGGAGGGTATGGCACGTGGGTTGGCCATTATTGCCACCGACGTGGGCGCTGTTCCCTTGCAAGTGGACGACACCAATGGTTGGCGTATCCCACCGGCCGATACGCAGGCTCTGGAACAAGCCATCCGAAGCGCCATTTCTATGTCGGCTGAAGGCCTCATGGTAAAACGTAAGGCCTCCATTCAACGCATTCAGGATGGATTTACCTGGGAGATCATAGCCCGGCGAACCCGGGAATCAATTGAGCAAATCATACAACACCCTTCGGCAACATGAGTGCTCCCCGCGTATATTTTCCGGGACTCAACGGACTGCGATTCTTCGCTGCATTCGCAGTGGTGGTAACGCATGTGGAGCTCATGAAAAAATACATGGGATACAACAACCAATGGATCAATCCTGAGCCGGTGGTAACCCAATACCCTTTACATCACATCCAAAGCGGGGAACTTACCTGGTTACAACCTTTGGTTGCGGCATTGGGACCTTTGGGTGTGGTATTCTTCTTCGTGCTGAGCGGTTTTCTGATAACGTACTTACTGCTGGTAGAGCGAGAACAAGCCGGATTCATCTCCGTGAAAAATTTCTATCTAAGAAGGATCTTTCGTATTTGGCCACTCTATTACCTCCTTTTCATTTTAGGGTTCTTCGTGCTGCCGCATATAGACTTTTTCTACGTTTCCGGACAAACGGAGCAATTGAAGGAGCATTTTTGGGGTAATTTCTGGAGCTACTTATTCATCTTTCCCAACCTGGGTTTCGCGATGTATGAGGCGGCTGTCCCTAATATCGGTCAAAGTTGGTCAATCGGGGTCGAAGAACAATTCTACCTCATTTGGCCCTTGATCATTCGCTACTTTAAGAAGCCATTGCACGCCATAGTGTGGGTCACCGTAATCTTGCTGATTGTAAAAGCCGGCGTGGTATTGAGTTATCAGCACTACAATCCTCACTGGCTGCTTGTGGTGAAAAAATTCCTGGCCATGAGTAAAATCGAGTGCATGACCATTGGTGCACTAGGAGCCTGGTTGTTGTACTACAAAAAAGACCACATTCTCAAGGTCATCCGAAGTATGCCCGCGCAAATCCTTTCCTATTCAGGCATTGTGGCGTTGATCTTCCTTACACCTGCTTTCATTCAGGATGGTATTCACCTTGTTTACGGTGTACTGTTCCTGATTGTAATCATCAACGTCTCTACCAATCCATCGAGCGTGGTCAAACTGGAGAACAAGGTTTTTGACTTGCTTGGAAAGATCTCCTACGGAATCTATATGTATCACTTGGTGGTAATCACTTTCGTACTCCACGCATTCCACTGGCTTTTTCCTGAAATTCAACACCTTGGCATCATGCAAGGACTTGCATTGTATATCATCTGCACCCTGTTGACTATCTTCGTATCATGGGCATCGTATACCTGGTTTGAACACCGGTTTATACGCATGAAACACAAATTCTCCAAAGTTATTAGTGGAGATGAAGCCAAACAGGCATGAGGGAACGCATAATCAACTTATTGATTTTCAGTACGGTATTTATCAGCTCGTACATCTTCTTCAAGCAGCCATTTGAGGGATATATCACCTACATTGTACTGGCGCTTTTCCTGCCGGTTTTTTTGGTCAAGTTTGGGATTCCGCGATTGCCCTTGCTCGTTTTTGCGCCTTTATTCATTTCGGGAATATTCCTGGTCCAGACGGGTGTAAACACCTCTCCACTCTTCACCAAAATCTTTATAGGATTTTTCTCCTCCACGCTGTTCTATTACTACGTAGTTCAACTATACGATTTTGATGTCAAGCGCATTTTCGCCTTGTACATGAAGGGAGCATTTATCGTTTCGCTGATTGGTATAATCCAGCTTGTTTCCTGGCGTGTAGGATTCGGTCCCGGATATGACTTTTCCTGGATTCTCAACAAGTGGGGATTTCAGCAGGGAGGACTTGGTATTCGTATGAACTCGGTATTCAGTGAGCCTTCATACTTCGCTGCGGTAATTGCTCCGGCATTCTTTATGTCGGTTTATCGGATGATTTCCAATCCGTTTAAACTGCGTTCACGATGGCAGGATTTGCTCATTATCGTTGCGTATTTCCTCACCTTTTCAAGCCTTGGAATCCTTGGTATGTTCCTCACCGTGTTGTTGCTTCTGCTCAATTTTGGTTTGTTTCGATACGCAATTATTTTCGTGCCACTCGCGGTATTCGGATTCAAATACGCCTACGAAAACATCCCGGAATTCAGGGAGCGATACGATGGTACAATAGAAGTTTTCTTGAAACAGAACATCCGAGATTATGATGTACATGGCTCCAGCTTCGTACTCTACAACAACTACCATATTGCCACTGAGAATTTCAAACGGCATCCCATATTTGGAACGGGGCTTGGATCACATCCTGTGGCATTCGAAAAATACACCCTGACCAATCTGGACAAAAATGTAGTTCAAATTACCTTCAACAAAGCCGACGCCAACTCCATGGCGCTCCGTCTCATGTCCGAAACAGGATTGTATGGATTGGTCTTCATGCTGGTGTTTCTCATTCGCAACTGGGTTTTCCGACAGCGCTCGGCGGATAAGGAGCACTGGGTAATCTCCAACGCTTTGGTATTGATCATTGTGCTATATCTCGCTCGTCAGGGTCATTACTTCCTCAATGGATTCCCGCTGTTTCTGTGGATGTTTTACTTCAATTGGAAATCCAACCGCGCAGCGCATTTGGCGAATGCCCAGGAACCTGTAACCAACGAATCCACCTCCCAACCAGCCTTAAGTGGCAGTTGACCGCGAATTGTTGTAAATTTGTAACATGTCCAAAATCCTTATCACCGGTGGCGCCGGATTTATCGGAAGCGCCATGGCGCGAAAACTGGCTGAATTCCCCGGCGATCAAATCGTTATCGTGGATAACCTGCTAACAGGCAGAAAGGAGAATATTCCTGGCTCTCCTTTTGGTAATATCCGTTTCATCAAAGGAGATGTCAACGATTTCAACGATATCTCGGGCGTTTTCTTTGCTGAAAAATTTGACTATGTCTTTCACTATGCCGCAATGGTAGGTGTTAAACGTACCCTGAACAATCCGGTAAGCGTATTGAAGGATATTGATGGCATCAAGAACATCCTCAACCTCAGCAAGAATACCGGTGTGAAACGCGTGTATTTCAGTTCTTCTTCCGAAGTGTATGGAGAACCGTTTGAGATCCCTCAAAATGAAAGCACAACTCCGCTCAATTCACGTCTGCCCTACGCCATCGTAAAAAACGTTGGAGAAGCGTATTTGAGGTCCTACCAACAAGAATTCGGACTGGAATACACCATATTCCGCTTTTTCAATACGTATGGAGTCAATCAAAGCAAAGACTTTGTGATTTCCAAATTCCTGGATGCCGCGCTGAACAACCGCACTTTAACCATATACGGTGATGGAGAGCAAACCCGAACCTTCTGCTACATTGACGACAATGTAGATGCTTGTGAAAGGATTTTCCGTCAGAACGAGTTCGTCAACGATGTGGTGAATATCGGTAGCGACGTCGAAACTCCTATTATCGAACTGGCACAGCGCATCGTTAGTGCAACCGACGCTCAATCGGCGATTGAACATCTTCCTCCCCTCAAGGAAGGAGACATGACGCGCCGCCGACCCGACAACACCAAAATGAAAGAAATCCTGAACCGGGAATTGATCCCGCTCGATCAGGGAATTCAAACCATTATCGATTCGCTTAAACCAGCGGAGAATGTGTGGAATTAATGGAATATTCGGACTGGAAAACCTGTCTGATCCCACTGCTGTAATCCAAAAAATGAACAACGCTCTCCAACATCGGGGCCCCGATGCTGAAGGAGTGTTTATGGACGACCGCGTTGTTTTGGGACATCGCCGATTGTCGATTATCGACCTTTCTAGCGATGGAAACCAGCCCTTTTACAGTCCGGAAAAAGATGTAGTTCTCATTATCAACGGAGAAATCTACAACTACCTGGAACTCAAAGCCGAACTCCAAGATTATCCGTTCCGAACGCATTCGGACACAGAAGTAGTTATGGCGGCGTACCTCAAGTGGGGAATCTCATTCCTGCACAAAGTCAATGGCATGTTTGCCTTGGCTATTTGGGACACGCGGTCAGGCGAATTGTTAATCGCCCGCGATCGAATCGGTATCAAACCGCTGTACATCGCACGGCAAGGGCAACAGGTACTTTTCTCATCCGAAGTAAGGGCATTGCTGAACTCGGGACTGATCGATAAGAAACTCGACCACGACGGACTTATTGATTACCTGCGCTACGGCACAGTGCACGCTCCACGAACCATGGTGAAGGATGTAGAAATGGTTTTACCCGGACATTACCTCACCATTACCGACAACGAAATCAAATCGGTGAATTATTGGTCGCTTGGAACCCACGTCAATGGTGCCGCTTCGTATGCCGACAAGAACCAGGCTCAGAAACAAATCCGTGAACTTCTTACCAGGAGTGTTGAGCTGCGCATGAGGGCCGACGTATCGTTTGGCGCTTTCCTTTCGGGCGGAATCGACTCCAGTGCCGTTGTGGCATTGATGAGCGAAGTATCGGACCGTCCGGTGAGCACTTTTTCCGTGACATTTGACGAACAAGAGTTCAATGAAGGTCCTTTCGCCGAGCGAGTGGCCCGTAAATTCAACACCCAACACACGGAAATCCGCCTCAAATTGGATGATTTCCTCCAGCAAGTTCCCCTCGCACTCGATGCCATGGACCATCCAAGTGCGGATGGCCCGAATACCTATGTAGTCTCCGGTGTGACCAAAAACTCAGGCATCACCATGGCGCTATCCGGACTGGGAGGCGACGAGCTCTTTGCCGGCTACGATATTTTCAAACGTATGTACAGCCTGCGCGACAAGAAGTGGCTGGCTAGCTTTCCTCCGGTAATCCGAAAAATGCTGGGATCAGGTCTCACCCTGCTCAAACCCGACATGGGGAGCCGGAAAGTGGCGGAAGTTCTCCGACAGGATTACCTCGATTTTGAATACGTGTATCCCATCAATCGCCTGCTGCTGCTCGACAATGATATTATCAAACTGGTGCAGCGCAAGGGATTGCCCGAAAACAGTGTCCACCAGTTGCTGAAGAATGGCATCGCACATGGCAATCCGGGGTTCGATCTGCCTTTGCTCAGCAAGGTTTCCTATGCTGAAATGCATTCCTACATGCAAAACACACTTCTGCGCGATACGGACCAAATGAGCATGGCACATGCCCTGGAGGTGCGCGTTCCTTTCCTCGATCACAAACTAGTGGAATACGTCGCCGGACTGGGAGATAGTCTGAAATACCCGCATACCCCCAAGCAATTGCTTACGGAGTCCCTTGGGGATCTTATCGATCCGGAAATCATTCACCGACCTAAGATGGGATTTACCCTCCCATGGGCAGTTTGGATGAAGTCGGATCTTAAATCCCTGTGTGAACATCACCTTAACCAACTTTCTGCCCGACCCTATTTTAAGTCGCAAGCCATTCTTGACCTTTGGACTGCCTTTCAACAGGACAAAATCTCATGGTC
>JAGQVX010000113.1 GCA_020437755.1 Flavobacteriales bacterium | reverse complement strand
CCGCCGTATACGGAACCGTACGTACGGTGGTGTGAGAGGACAGATAGGGAACTAATCCCTATCTTCCTACTCGATTGGCGTATGCCTCCACAAATTCCCTACTCGAATCCATCATTGGCTTGATGTAGGTATCAGATTCCATAAAGGGAACCTCTTTTCGGTAGTTCTGGAGCAACTGTTCCAAATGAGCCGATGTTTTTGCCGGCCGCCTGAACTCAAAGGCTTGAGCTGCATTCATCAACTCGATCGCCAAAACAGTCTTCACGTTTTCCACAACCCGGAATGCCTTGGTGGCCGCATTGGCACCCATACTCACATGATCTTCCTGACCATTGGATGAGTCGATGGTATCCACGCTGGCGGGAAAGCAAAGTCCTTTGTTCTGGCTTACAATGCTCGCGGCGGTGTATTGAGGAATCATGAATCCTGAATTCAAACCCGGATTGGCCACGAGGAAAGCCGGCAAACCTCGATTTCCCGAGATCAACTTGTACGTGCGGCGTTCCGAAATGCTTCCAATTTCCGCCATTATCAGCGCCATGTGATCCAAGGCCAACGCTAGTGGCTGTCCGTGGAAATTCCCGGCCGACACAACCATGTCATCGTCGGGGAAGATCGTGGGGTTGTCGGTTACTGCGTTGATTTCGCGCTCAACCACTGATGCAATGTACTCCAACGCGTCACGCGTGGCTCCATGCACCTGAGGTATGCAGCGGAAGCAGTAGGGATCCTGAACGTGTTTTTTGGGCCGATTGATCAATTCCGAACCTTCGAGAATCGATCGGAAATGTTTTGCAACCTGTTGCTGTCCCTGATGATTGCGAATGGCGTGCACCTGGGGTCCGAAAGGCTCGATTCTTCCATCGAAGGCCTCCAGCGAAAGGGCTGCAATTTCATCGGCCAACCGGATGAGTCGGCGTGATTCAAGCACGAGATGCGACGCATAGGAAGACATAAATTGCGTACCATTCAGCAAGGCCAATCCTTCTTTAGATTTTAGGGTAATAGGCTGCATGTCGCAAGCCGAAAGAACTTCGTCGGCATTGGAACGCTTACCTTTCCAGTTTACTTCGCCTTCTCCAAGCAAGGCCAGCGTGAGGTGAGCCAAAGGAGCCAAATCGCCGGAGGCACCCAGCGAGCCTTGTTGATAGATGACCGGAAGGGCATTATTGTTCAACAATGCAATCAACCCCTTTACCGTAGCTGTTTGCGCACCGGAGTGTCCATAGCTCAGTCCGCGTGCTTTGAGGTAGAGCATGAGTCGCACGATAGGTGCGGGCACTTCATCTCCCATGCCACAGGCGTGGGAGCGAACCAGATTTATCTGTAGCTGTTCCAGATTTTCTTCGGAGATGGAGGTGCTGTGCAGGGCGCCAAAACCGGTATTGATGCCATAAATCGGAACATTTTGACCACTTAACTTGTTGTCGAGGTATTGACGGCAGTGTTCAATACGTGAAACAGATTCCCCGGAGAGTTCCACTGTACATCGCTGATCGCGGATGTTTTGCAATTCATCGATAGTAATGGGGGCGGGGCTAAGGGTATGATGATCCATGATTCGTTTATTGCGGTTCAAAAATAGGTTAATTGATCAACCTATTTGCCGGCTTATCCGCCATATCGATATGTTTATCCATTTGGCGTATGCCAAACCCTTTCAAATCTTATTTTTGCGTCGAAAATCAATCCAATTCCAATGTTGAGATATTTAAGCATCGTGTTTTTGGCTGTAGCGGGATTGTCTGTGCAGGCACAAACCAATAAAATTGAATTTGAGGAGTACGACCTGAAGAACGGCTTGCATGTGATATTGCACGAAGACCATTCTACTCCTATTGTAGCCGTAACGGTTATGTACCATGTAGGTTCGAAGAATGAGGATCCTAACCGCACCGGGATGGCCCACTTTTTTGAGCACTTGTTGTTTGAAGGCAGTGAGAATATTAGCCGGGGTGAGTACACCGCCTATGTTGAGAATGCCGGAGGAACCCTGAACGCCAATACCACTAATGACCGTACCTTCTACTATGAGGTACTTCCTTCCAATCAACTGGAACTGGGATTGTGGCTGGAATCGGAGCGCATGCTGCACGCCAAAGTAGAACAGGTAGGTATTGAAACGCAACGCGAAGTGGTGAAGGAGGAGAAGCGGCAGCGTGTAGACAATCAACCCTATGGAAGTCTGCTTGAAGAAACGATGAAGCGTGCCTATCACGTGCATCCTTACCGCTGGACGACCATTGGAAGTCTCGATCACTTGAATGCGGCTCAGGAACAGGAGTTTATTGACTTTTACAATAAGTTCTACGTACCGGAAAACGCGGTGTTGTCGATTGCCGGTGACATTGATGCCGATGCTACAAAAGATATGATTAAGAAGTATTTCGGATCGATTCCACGAGGTGAGGTGTCCATTGTTCGTCCCTCAACTCCTGAACCACCACAAACGGGGGAGATTCGTGACACGATTTGGGGAAAGGATCAGTTGCCGCTTGTTTTGCAGGCCTATCACATTCCGGCACAAGGGAGCGATGAATTCTACGCCGTGGATATGCTCAACCAGGTTCTGTCACAGGGAGAGAGTTCACGCCTGAACCGGGCTGTAGTGGAAGAGAAGCAACTGGCTTTGTTCTGCGGAGCCTTCTCTTTTGCACTCGAAGATCCGGGATTGACCTTGGGATTTTCAATGGCCAACCTGGGAGTAGATCCCATGCAGGTTGAGGAGGCCATGAATGAAGAAATCGAAAAGCTTCAGAATGAATTGATTACGGAGCGCGAGTTTCAGAAGCTGAGAAATCAAATTGAGAACGACTTTATCAATTCCAACAGTTCGGTTGCGGGAATTGCGGAGAGTTTGGCCAATTACCACATGTATTACGGAGATGCCAATTTGCTCAATACAGAAATTGAGCGGTACTTGAGTGTAACGCGGGAGGATATTATGGCAGCCGCCAAAAAGTACTATGTACCTGAGAATCGGGTGGTTTTGTACTTCCTTCAGGAGCAAATAGTTGAGTAACCCTTCCAAAAAAGAATGAAGATGAAAAATACGATGATATACCTGGCCGGGGCACTTGCTTTTCTTTTGACGGCCTGCGGAGGGGCAACAAAGCTCGACCGTTCAATGGTGCCTGAGCCGGCTTCGGCTCCTCAAATCAATTTGAGCAACTACACGAAGCACGTGCTGGACAATGGGCTAACACTAATTGTAGTGGAAAACCACAAGCTTCCACGAGTGTCCTATCGGCTTTCGGTCGATCGTGATCCTGTAATGGAAGGTAGCAAAGCGGGCTATGTAAGTATGGCTGGCGACCTGATGCGTGCCGGCACGAAAACCCGTTCAAAGGCGCAGATCGACGAAGCCGTTGATTTTATTGGAGCGCGCATGAATACTTCTTCAACAGGTGTTTCAGGTTCTTGTCTGAAAAAACACAGCGACGAACTTCTCACATTGATGAGCGATGTAGTGCTCAGTCCAACTTTTCCGGAAGAGGAATTGGAGAAGTTGCGCAAGCAGGTTCTTTCAGGTTTAGCCTCAGCCGAGTCGGATCCGGGGGAGATGTCTTCCAATATTTCACAGGTTCTGCGCTACGGAAAGGAGCACCCTTATGGAGAAGTCCAGACCCGCAAGTCGGTTGAGAGCATCACACAAAGCGACCTGATTGACTATTACAACACATATTTTCTCCCCAACCAATCATACCTTGTTGTGGTAGGTGATATTACCGGAGAGGAAGCCTTGGCGCAGGCTAACAAGTACTTTGGTGCCTGGGAGAAGAAGACCATTCGCCGCAACGACTATGCAATGCCCAAGCAGCCTTCAGGGAACCGAGTGGCATTTGTTCCATTGAACGGAGCGGTTCAGTCGCAGATTGATATTACGTATGCCGTTGACTTCAAGCCCGGTGCAGAAGATGCCGTTG
The DNA here is from genome assembly GCA_020437755.1 of Flavobacteriales bacterium. Lineage (GTDB taxonomy): Bacteria > Bacteroidota > Bacteroidia > Flavobacteriales_D > Sanyastnellaceae > JADFAK01. The sequence continues at coordinate 8,108 of JAGQVX010000113.1, read as the reverse complement.
CTGCGTCTGTTATGAATTCGATTCTTGGAGGAGGAGTATTCAGCGGACGACTTATGCAGAATCTCCGTGAGGACAAAGGATACACTTATGGGGCTCGGTCGAGCATGGTGCAGGATCCCGTGGTGGGTTATTTCACGGCCGGGGCGAGTGTACGAAATGAAGTGACCGATTCTTCAATCGTAGAATTTCTCTTTGAGCTCAAGCGCATGACTGAGGAGTTGGTTCCTGACTCTACGTTGCAATTTGTGAAAAACAGCATGAATGGAAGTTTTGCACGTTCCCTGGAAAGTCCACAAACCATTGCCCGGTTTGCCTTGAATATTGAGCGCTACCAGTTGCCGGCAGATTATTATGCTACCTATCTCGAGCGTCTTGAAGCCGTTACTGCTGAAGATGTGTTGGCAGCCGCCAAAAAGTATATTAAGCCAGGTAATGCCTTCATCACCGTGGTTGGAAATAAAGACGAAGTTGCCGATAAGCTTGCCCGTTTCAGTTCTAAGGGAGAGGTTGAGTTTTTCGACGCATATGGCAATGAATGGGTGGACTATAGAGCAGCTCCCGAAGGAATCACAGCCGATGTAGTTTGGGAAGCATACTTCAATGCACTTGGCGGAAAAGAAAAAATGGCCAAGGTCAAGAGCTACAAGCAATCGGGTAAAATGGCGATGCAGGGAATGGAACTCGATATGAACTCCTACATGAAGGACAATTCCAAGGTTAAAATGGAAGTGTTGATGGGAGGAGCTCCGGTGATGTCGCAGGTCTTTGACGGTAAAAAAGGAGTGATTTCTCAAATGGGAATGAAGCAGGAAATGAGTCCGGAAGATCAGGCGCGCATGCAAGAGGAAGCGGACTTCATGGGAGAAACGCGATTGGCAGAAAGAGGAGTTAAGTCTGAACTACTCGGTGTGGCTGATTTGGATTCGGGGGACGCTTTTGTGATCAAGCTTTCGCGACCATCCGGATCTACAGAGTTGCACTACTTCGATGTTAAGACCGGATTAAAAGTGCAAACCGAAATTCCCAATCCAACACCTGATGGCGGCGAGATCATGGCAGTGAGCAAGATCATGGATTATAAGGAATTTGAAGGAGTGAAGTTCCCTGTGAAGATCCAGCAAATTGCAGGTCCGCAACAGCTCACAATTACCATAAGCAAGGTGGAACTCAACACCAAGCTCCCCGACTCGACATTTGCCACCGAGTAATCGGAAAGCCAAAGGAGTTGAGGTCTTGAAAAAGACTGCGAATAGCCCAACTCAGGTTAGGCTCGGAGAAACGAGGTTATAAAACGACCAACACAAAGACGCCCAATTTGGGCGTCTTTGGCTTTACAGTGGGTAAGAATCGGTCATGTGGCTTGGGAATAGGCCATAGCAAGCTTCGACCAAACCTTGAATGCCCCCGTACAGACGCAATTCATTGCGTCTCACCCTTTAATTCTCGTAGTTCGCTTAATTACCCCCCGGCCAATTCAGGCCAAACGTAAATTCATCGGCATCATCATCCTTAATCTCAAAATTAAAATCACTAAAAACGTATCCCGGGAAATCTGAGGAAGAAGCCGTTTAATCGGACTGTCGCTCATAGACAAAGAACTCGCTCCAACTGCCTCTTTCGGGTCCCCATTGCTCGAGGGGATAAGGCGCGGGCACGTGTTCTATAAGATGGAACGCAGGAAACAGACGTTGCACATCCGGAGTGAAGTTTCGCGGACGTACGTGTGGGCCATATTCACCGTGGGCGTTGTCGTTGGAGTACACAATGACGAATCGGCTACTTGAACCGAAAAGATTGTGCAGGTAATGGGTGTACACATCGTCTTCTACCAGGTGATATATGACATCCAGCGAAATGGTTAGCGGAAACAATAATCCATTTGGCCTTGTGCCGGAAATAAGCTCAAATTGACGGCTGGAATCTCCCTTGAATCGTTCCTGGCATTGGCTGATGGCTGTTTTACTTACGTCGTATCCCACGTAATTTGGGAAGTTAAAGAGTGCGGACTGGTTTCCGTCGCCGCAGCCCCACTCTGCAACGCTTGTTATGGCGTGTTTTTGTACAAATTCATTCAGGAATGCTGCTTTGAATGCAGCCAGTTGATGGAAACTTCCCGATCCGGAGTTTCCGCCCGATTTGTAGCGGTTTTCCCAATAGTTGGAAGAACCCTCAAATGCTCGCTTTCCCTTAAATCTCCTCCACAATTTTCTGAGCATGCCTATTCCGGAAATGGATCGCTGAACTTAGGATCGTTGATCAAATCGTAATCGGTAAGGGTGTGCAGGAATGCCACGAGGGCGTGTTTTTCATCTTCGCTCAAATTAAGACTGTACGGCGTTCCACCGGTCTGACTTTCAATGGTCAGTCGGTCGTCGAGATAGGGGTGAGGTTGGACGTCGTGGTCGTAGTGGTTAATGACATCTAACAGCGTTGCAAAGCGTCCATCGTGCATGTACGGTGCAGTGAGTCCGACGTTGCGCAAGGAAGGCACCTTGAATTTACCGTCCGATTCAGGATTGGTGGACACATTGCCATATCCGGGATCAGTGGTGATGGCGTCCAAACCATTATTCAGCGGTGATGTGAGGTGAAAATTGCGCGAGACGTGGCATTGATTGCAATGTGTTACTCCGTTGAAAAAGATGGACTTACCCAATAATTCCTGTTCGGTGAAATCGGCAAAATCATTGACTATGCCCTGATCGTACTTTGTGTTGTACGAAACAATGGAACGGACAAATTGAGCCAGAGCCTTGGAAACCCGATCGGTGGTAATCTCCGACGTGCCGAATGCTTTTGCGAAGAGCGATGGATAGTATGAAGTGCTGTTCAGTCGGTCAATGAGCTCTTCCAGCGTCAGTCCCATCTCGATGGAATCCTGAATGGGCATGAGTACCTGAGATTCCAGATTGTTGGCTCTTAAATCCCAAAACATGCGTCTGCTGAATTGGTGATTCACCAGGTGCAGGGAGTTTCGCGCGGTTTCGCCGCCCTCGAAGCCCACGCTTTTTTGCAAGGGGTCGCTAAATCCGTGTTCCTGATGGTGGCAGCTGGCGCAACTCGTGGTGTAATTGGCCGAAAGCGTCACATCGTAAAACAAAACGCGTCCCAGGGTAGCTCCGTCATTGGTGATTGGATTGTCCTCGGGGACGGATTCAATAAGGTCGAGAAAGCTTCCGATGAATCCTTCAGGAAACACGTAGCCTGCGTAGTCGTAGGGTGTTGAGGGTAGCACGGGAGCGTGAACGGGCAGTTCTTCCGGTTCGGGGTCTTTGCGGCATCCGCCAAATGCGATGGCAGTTGCCAGGACTGTAAGTATCAATGTTTTATTCGCGTGCATATCGAGCTTCAATCAGGTGCTTAAGTCGATCCCAGTTGGCCTGGTCGTCGGTTGCTAAGTGACTGCTACTCAAATGTACAAGCAAATTTTTAATTGGACTGGTTCCTTCGAAGGTTGTTTTTACGGAGAACTTTGATTTCTGACCTTCCGTTGTGACGAGGATTTCGGTTGATCCTTCAATGAACTCGTTGCTCATCGAATAGGTAAATTGTTCAGGTGGCCTGATGCTGATAATCGTTTGTCGAATGACTATTTCTTCTCCATGATCAACAGCAATGATGTCATACGAGCTGCCCGGTTGACCGATTTGGCCGTCTACCATTTCAATACGTTGGAAGCCACTCAGCCAGGTTCGCATGTGCGAAGGGTCTTGAAACACCGACCAGGAATAGCCTTGTGGGGCATCTACCTGAACTTCTGATTCAAAGCTTACCGGACCAGCTTGCCAGCCATAGAGAAAGCCGGCCAGAAATACGACCAGCGCAAGGGCAACAATGAGTTTTAGTGTGCGACCAAGAATTTTCATTACAGGGTATGATGCCGCAATTTACAAGTTGAACGCTTTTACCATGTAGGTCTCAGTATGACATTTTCCACAATCCAATCTGAATGCACGTTAGTGAATGATTTCAATATGCCCTTGCGATTGATGGGTTTCCTGAACATCGCAGTCAATGCGGAATTCAATAATGTAGTAGTAGGTTCCATCAGACAACTCAAAACCATTGGATAGTCCGTCCCAATAGCGATCCGAAGGTTCGCTTTCGTGGACTTTCAGCCCCCAGCGGTCGAATACCAGCAGACTGTATTCCTGAATAATCGCCGAGATATCGAATTCCGGGTCGGACGACAGGAAGGGTGTGAAAATGTCGTTTTGTCCGTCGTTGTTTGGAGTCACCACGTTGGGCATGGTCAGACTGCTGATGTCGAGGAAAAAGTCTTCGTTTACATAGATTTCAACGGCATCGGTAGAGATGCATCCATTGAAATTATCTACAACTGAAATAATGTACGTTCCCGGTTGATTGACGGTTGGAGAAAGCGTGTTTCCACCTTCTACAATATTGCCGTCTAATGTGCTCCAGGAAAACTCCGGGTCTTGACCACCATAGGCGGCACCTATAATTTGTGTTGAGGGATGCTGACACGTGAGCGTATCCGAAATACCTGCTTCTGCTAAAGGTGGGTCGTAGTTTTCAACTACAGTAACCTGATCGGTGTCGGTACACCCACTTCCCTGGTTGGTGATGGTAATGGTGTAAGTGCCGGGCTCATTCACCAATGGTGTGAAGGACGTAATTCCGGCTACCAGGTTTCCATTGCTCGTATTCCATAGAATGTTAACACCGGTACCTCCGGCAGAACCCTGGAGGTTCAATTGCGGAGTGTCGCAGTCGAGCTGCTGATCGGGACCCGCCTCTGCTGAGGTGACTTCAAAGTTGGCCTCAACATTTACCGTGATTTGCTCCTGACAGAAATCGTTGATATATGCCGTCAAGGTATAATTGCCCGGTTCAGAAACAACAATCTCATCCGTGCCCTGTCCGCTCACAATTCCTCCTGTGGAAGTGTCCCAGTTATAATCCACAGAATTCGATGGATTTGCTGTTGCCATGAGTGTTGCCTCAGGTTCGTAGCAGGAAAGGATATCTGAAATGACAACCTCAGCGTTGAATACATAATCACCATCGATATAAACGGAGTCCATGGCGAAACAAACGCTGTCATAGTCGGCCGTTACGAAGTACCAACCCGGTGCTTCAACGGCAGGTGAAGAAACGGTATTGGAACCTGTGAAAATTCCGGTGTCGGTGGTCCAGGTGTAATTGATACTGTTATCGAAATTGTTCTCCGCTGTTACATTCTGCACCGGACTTTCGCACGAAAGCAGTGGTGACTCCGTAATGGCGACCTCCAGATCCTGAACAGTTACGGTGACGCTATCCGACAAAATACTTCCGCACAAGTTGTTGTATGTCACAACATAAGTTGTCGTCGTATCCGGCGAAGCCACGGGTGATCCGCTGGTTGGGTCGTCCAATCCCGTTGCCGGGGACCATTCGAAAACACCTTCGGGGTCTCCCGGAATGTCCAGTACCGTTGATGCTCCTGTGCAGATGGTTACGTTGGGACCGACGCTGAGGATGTTTTCTGCCAGACAAACAATCTGATTGTTGTTGGCGCCACCTGTTGAGCCGGTGAAGCCCCAGTACACGACAGGATCACCGCTGAATACGTTCGAAACGATGTTGTAGGTGGTGTTGATGCGTTCGTCACAATCAAAAAGGACAATCAAATTCAGTGTTGCCGGATCCCAGTTGATATTGACCTGGTGGTATTGTCCGTCTTCCACATTGGCACTTCCCAGGCTGGCTTGAATGGGTCCGGCAATGTTGGTACCCGCATTGTGATTGAGGTTTCCATCGGAAATCACTGCGATATGATCATAGAATGGATCACCATTGTTGGTGTTTTGCCACGTGTCAAATTCGATTCCGAGCGATGGTAAAAAGCCTTCGTATCCCAATCCACCTCCAGAGGTTCCGAGCGCATTCGTTCCCACGGTTTGCAGCACGAAAACAATCCCATCGGCCCCCGCGTCGTTCAATCCAAGGTAAATGTCGAATTCAATGTTGAACGGTTCGTTCAAGTTGATTTGATCGGCGTACCAAACGGATCCATTTTGGGTATTGATGTTTTGGGTAAGGCGGTAACAATCGTTTCCAATTGCTGTTGCCGTTCCATTTAAAAAGTAAGTTTGCCCCATCATGCATGAAGAGATGAAGGAAACAAACCCTGCGAAGAGTAGTCGAGTAACCATTGCCTGTGTTGCCTATAAACTCACAATATTAGGTATTAATACCCATTTGATAGCGCTTTGTTGTGCAACTTTCTTGGTGGTGCACACCTCCACAATGGATGCTCAAATGGGAGCGGGCGCTTTGTGCATGGAGCGTTATTACAACTTCATCCCTACTCAGGCAGATCATCGGAGCGGTGACCATGTTCGATTGGACCTGGACTGCGAGCTCGATAACAAGCTTGATGAAGTGAGCGGTGTGGCGCAGCTGTCTCCTCAGGAGTTGGTGGTATTAAACGACGGAGGAAATGATCCGGAGGTGTACGTGCTTGACAGGACAACGTGTGAAATCACTAAAACGTTGAAAATTAAGGGAAAAGAAAATCACGATTGGGAAGACCTCGCCTTAAGTCCTGATCAGGTATTTGTAGGTGATTTCGGAAACAATACCAATGGAAAACGCAAAAACCTTCGTGTCTTGGTTTTTCCGCGTTCTGCGCTGTCGAAAGAGCATGACAACGATACAAAAGTCGAAGAAATTGAATTCTATTATCCCGAACAAGACCTTGAAAAGGAATCGGGCAAGGCACTTTCTACTGAGTGGGATTGTGAAGCTATGATATGGCTCAACGGCGAACTGCATCTGTTTACCAAGGACTGGAAAACCAAGCGTTGCAAACATTACATGCTTCCCGACAAGCCAGGCAGCTATGCCGCCACGTTTGTTGAGGAGTTCGATACCAAAGGGTTAGTCACCGCTGCAGACCTTACTCCCGACGGCCGGCTCATGCTGCTGGGATACACGCAGCTCGGCAGGGTTTTTATGTGGGAGTTTTGGAATTCTCCAAATGGGTTTTTCAATGGGAAAAGCCGCCGCCATGAATTGGGCAATGTGATGATGGTGGGTCAGGCTGAAAGTTTGGTCATGCTCGATGACAATAATGGCCTCATTCTCACCGAGCTGTGGGAACGAAGGCGTACGCGAATCCCTCCCCGCATGTACTCATTCGAAATGAATTGACGGTATCTCCAATAGGGGAATTGTGGGTCGAAATGTATGTTTCTCATATAAAACCATAGCTCTGCAATTCTTGCCTCGTTCTTCAGTTGTTGATGTCGCCGGAATCGCTGATCATTGAACAATTAATCTGCACAACATGAAATCATTTTTACTCGCTCTCACTGTTTTCACCACGTTGGGGCTGGCTGCCCAGTCTCCCTGTGATGAGGTTTCAATCCTTTTTGTGAACTTCGATCCGCTGGATCCGACCGTAATTCGCGTGGGTGTTCAGAACGATTCATCGGAGAATTTCAGCTACCCCGGGTTCCGCATCTATGATGATCAAGGGACATTAATTGGAGAAGAAGTGGTCAACTTCTTTGGTATTGCGGAAATGAGTTATCACGGAGTATCTCACAATCTGGAAAACATTGAACCGGGCGAGTCGATCGATTTGGTGTTGGAACTGTGGACGGGGTTCTATCAAGAATTGGCGTGCACTTTTGATGTCTCGACTGTGTTACTCCCTCCTACAGAATGCGGTGAGATAACGATATATGCCTACTACCCCGGAGATACGCAAGTTACCGACAACCTCCAGCTCACGATTACCGATGCTGAAGGCAGCGAGGTGGAATCGATTGATTTTACCTTGAGTCCGGGTTCGTTCTACGTATACGAACCCGTGTGCCTATCGCGCGGGTGCTATGACGTACTTGTAGGCACCATGGATGCCGCCATTTCAGATGACCTTACCGTTACGTTTAGTGCGGATGTAGGCGGTCAACCCGTTACAGGCACGGCAATGGGCGGTGATGCCGTTTTGGCTATGCAACTTGATGTATACCAAGGGTGCGATACTACAACAGGAATTGAGCATTTGTCGAATGACACCTTTGCATTGTACCCCAACCCCGCTTCAAATCAATTGAATTTTTCAGTTCCGCTAACCGGCATTATAACCGATG
>JAGQVX010000112.1 GCA_020437755.1 Flavobacteriales bacterium | reverse complement strand
CCACTAATCCCCTTTCAAGCTAAGCGTGAAGCGCATTGCAGACGAATTCTGTTCGTTTCAATGCGCTTTTCATTTGAGGTCTCTCAAGCCTTTTTTACAAACTCAGATTTGAGCGCCATGCTACCAAACCCGTCAATCTTGCAATCGATGTTATGGTCGCCGTCTACCAGTCGAATATTTTTCACCTTCGTACCGGCTTTTATCGGCTTGGGCGCACCTTTCACAGGGAGGTCTTTTACCACAACTACTGAATCGCCGTCCTGCAACACATTGCCATTCGCATCCCGCACCTGATCGGCCGCTTCAGCCGCAGCTACTTCTTCAGGATTCCATTCATGCCCGCATTCCGGACAATTCATCAATACACCGTCAGAATAGGTGTACTCACATTTACATTTCGGACAAGGAGGAAATTCAGACATGATTCTTAGGCTTGGTTATATGCCGCAAAGGTAGTGCGTTGTTTTGGAATGTGTGGTTGTTGGTTCCACACGGATTTAGAACAGACAAAGCAAACTGAGCAATCCCCGATGCTCCCAATCCCTCAACTACATCCTAAAAGTAGGTCTCCACAGCAAACTTGAATTGATCGATGAAGATTTTCTTGAATGCAGAAATGTTGTTCTGCTCATAAAAAATCAACAATGCCATTTTGTATTGGATCGAATCTACAGTTCGAAAAGAAATCGGGCAATGGTGATAGTGAATAAGACAGGCATTGCTTACAATTCTGGCAGTTCTTTTATTTCCATCATTGAATGCCTGTATGTACGACAACAGGAGAAGCAACAAAAAGGCTTTATCGAATACACCCTCTCGTGAATTCACCAAGTCACACATTTTACCAAGTGCTTCTCGAATTTGATGCTCATTGTCCAGGGGTTTGTAATTCGTTCCCGAGATACCAACTCGCCTTGATCTGATATTTCGATCTACTCCCAGCTCCTTGATTAATATGCTATGCACATCCTCAATCTTACTGACTTCAAGGGGGCTCAAGTAATCAGGATTCTCCAATATGAAGTCAAGCGCATCCTTGTGATTCAATAGCATGGTTGCCTCATCCTTAGTCTTCCCTTCGGCAGTTTCTTTCTCCTTTAGCAATCGTTCGGTCTCAAGCAAAGAATAGGTGTTACCTTCAATCTGAGACGATTTCCAACTCAAATCTATCGCTAACCTTTCCAGCTCCTTTTTATACTGGCTCTCCTGCAAAGACTTGATATTTTCTACATACTGAAGCTGCAAATCATCCAATAACGCAGCCTCTTCTTCTGAAAACAATCTAATCTCGGGTAATATATTCTCGATCAGATTCCAATTGAAAGAGTCGGTTATTTGACGATCGTCAATCTCCTGAACAAAATAGCTGTCCAGGTCTATTTCGCGCACAACATGGTAAGATGGACTCAATGTGTACCGAGTCCCTTTAAGCTGCCCCTCTGCCACAATGTAATCCATCTCCCGCAGCCGCACGAGCACTCTCTTAGTGGTTGAATAGGCATGCTCAAACCCACAACCATCATGAATCTCCTTTGATGAACTTGAGGGGTGAAGCTCCAAAAATACAAGTATCTGCTCCTCTGATTTTCTCATTTATAGCTCATTTCTAATGTAAATATAGCTCAATTATCGCAAATAATGAGCTGTAAACACCATGAAGTTGAGCTATAAACAAAGTTGTTCGACAACAGAAACCAACTTAATTTGAATCCATGCTATTTAATAAGACTTCATCCGCGTATCATCCTGGAGGTATGGAATGAAGCCTCTATGCTTCGTGACATGAACAACGCACGATTCTAACTATTTATAATGATCATTCCAATTTATGGTTCGCCCGCTACAACTTTTCATCCGCACCCTTCGTCTTCTAATAAATCCTTAATTTGCCCCTATGAAGTACCTGTCGTGGATTTTGGTGTTCCTGGCCGTTTCGGGTTATGCGCAAAATCCGCATTATCGCTTTACGGAAAATCGTGGTCAGTGGCCCAATCACGTGCAGGCACGCACGGAGATTGAAATAGGTTGGGTTTGGATGGAGTCACAAGGTCTCACCTTTCACCTTACCGACTTCAGTGAGGTTTCAGCCCGGCATGCGCATCCTGAACTGGACTTTAAAGACAAGGCGAAGGTGTACGGACATGTTTACCGCCAACAATTCATTGAAAGTAACACGATACAACACGTTGATTTTGAACAGCCTTTGGCTACCTACGAGAATTTTTTCCTGGGCAACAATCCCGACCAATGGGCGGGAAATTGTCGCACATTTGGACGTCTTACCTACAGCGATCTCTATCCAAACATTGACCTTACCGTTTATTCAAGCGACTTCTTCCTGAAATACGATGTGGTCGTTCGTGCAGGAGGGGATGCGACATCCGTCAAATGGAAATACAACGGTGCTGATGCCGAAATCGTCGATGGTCGTCTGGTCGTGCACAACTCCATTGCCAATATCACCGAACAACGCCCCATTGCCTGGCAAATCATCGATGGCGAAAAAATTTGGGTGGAATGTGATTTTCAGCAAACGGACGATGAGTTTTCCTTCCATTTTCCCAATGGCTACCGCTCAGATGTTGATCTGATTATCGACCCGGAGTTGATTTTCTCGACCTATTCCGGGTCGCAGGCCGATAACTTTGGATACACCGCAACCTTTGATGCCGGCGGATTTCTCTACAGCGGAAGTAGCGCGTTTGGCGCCGGATACCCGTACATTAACGGTTCATACGAAGACACCTGGGGTGGCGGCGATGGACAAGGTTTTTTGGTGGGAACCGATATAGCCATTTCAAAATACGACACCACCGGTACCTTCATGGTATACAGTACCTACCTGGGAGGAGCAAATGATGAATTGCCACACAGTCTCATAGTAAATGAGCAAGACGAACTGATCGTGCTAGGCACAACGTCCTCCCCCAACTTTCCCGTGACATCCAATAGCTACGATCAGTCGTTTGGCGGTGGCGGTGCATTTGCACCCAGCGGGGTGGGCGTGGATTATGTGAATGGGTCCGACATCATCGTTACCAAGTTCAATGCTACCGGCTCCGACCTGGTTTCGAGCACCTTTCTTGGAGGAACCGATAATGACGGATTGAACACAGCATCCAACCTCAAGTTCAATTACGCCGATGAAGTCCGGGGTGAAGTTATGATCGATTTGGATCAGAATATTTACATCGTTTCCTGTACTTACTCAAGCAACTTCCCGGTAGTCAGCCCCATTCAGGGAATTCATGGCGGTGGACTGGACGCCACCATCACGAAGTTCGACCCAAACCTGGAAAATATCATCTGGAGTACGTTCATGGGGTCTTCCGGTGACGATGCTGCCTATTCCATTGCCGTTGATGCCAACGACGATATTTATGTATGTGGTGGGACAGATTCCCCCTCATTACCTATCCCATTTGCCGGATGGCAAAACACTACCAATGGCGGACAAGCAGAAGGCTATATTTTGAAGTACAGCGCCGACGGATCGCAAATCCTGGCCGGCACCTTTATGGGCTCAACGGCCTATGACCAGGTGTACTTTGTAGAAGTTTCTCCCGATCAGGACATATTCGCATACGGACAAACCCGGGCATCCAATAGCTACTGGGTCAACAACGCCGGCTACGCCCAACCCAATAGCGGTATGCTTGTAGCCAAACTGGACAATCAACTCGAAAACCTGGCCTGGTCCACGGTCTTTGGAACGGGCGCAGGGAAGCCCAACCTCTCTCCTACTGCATTCCTCGTAGATGTTTGTGGTAAAGTGTACATGAGCGGATGGGGAGGCACAACCAACACCAATTCCAATCCAAACACGGCTACCGTTACAGGTATGGAAACTACATCAGACGCTTACCAAACAACGACCAACGGCTCAGATTTCTACCTTATAATATTGGAAAATGACGCCAGCGACGTGGTTTATGCTTCGTTCTTTGGCGGACCGGTGAGCAACGAACATGTGGATGGTGGCACATCACGCTTCAATGAAAAAGGGGTCATCTACCAGTCGGTATGTGCGGGCTGTGGAAGCAACGATGACTTTCCGATTTTCCCCGTCAATGCGGTGTCTCCGACCAACAACAGCTCCAATTGCAATAATGGGGTGTTTAAGTTTGATTTTCAGCTTCCCATTACCATTGCCGATTTTAACGCGCCCAACCAGTATTGCGCCAATGCGCCGGTACCTTTTTCGAATTCGAGCACATTCGCTCAAAACTACTCCTGGGATTTCGGCGATAACTCTTCTTCTTCCACGACCAATCCCTTTCATGCTTATCAGCAACCGGGCATCTACGACGTGACGCTTGTTGCCCTGCATCCGGGCACTTGCAATCAGTCGGACACCGTCATGCACACTATTGAAATTATAGAAGCAACGGTTTCCGATTTAGGGAGCTTCGAAGTATGCGAAGGAGATGAGCAAACGATTGGTGTGGATCCTGTGCCCGGTTATGTGTATGAATGGACACCCGATACATGGCTGAACAACAACGATATAGCCAATCCGGTGTATAGCGCGGGTGAAGACACCGATTACTTGCTGACGATCATTCACGATGGATGTATCGATACCGTTTATCAGGATATAATCGTCAATTCAGTAGCATTGGAAGTGCCCGCCGATACGGTGCTGTGCGAAAGCGACGTAGTGGACCTCTTGGCCGGAACAGACGGGGAAACGATCATCTGGTCGGATTTACCGGATTTCTCCATTCCGTTGAACGAGAATGATCAGGATCCCGATATTTCCTACTTCGTCGAAGACAATACCACCTTGTATGTGCAATCCACACTGGGTGCCTGCGTGGCAACCGACTCGGTGCAAATCAACCTCATCGGTACGCAAACGGATATCACCGGTAACATCACGGCATGTGGTGGAGACACGGTGACCTTGTCGGTGATCAACCCTTCTCCTCTACTCGATTATTTGTGGAGTCCGGCGGGTGCAATTGTGTCCGGACAAGGCACTTCTTCCGTTGAAGTAAGTGTGGGCTCAACTACGTGGATTGTACTGGAATCCAACTATCTGGACGAATGCAGCGCCTTCGATTCGGTATTGGTGAGCATTTCCGGGTTGGACCCGGCTGACATTTTGGCGAATGCCGACCCTTCCATGATCGAAAACGGCGGAAGCAGTCAACTCAGCGTAATTCCGCCCGGTTATGAGTACGTATGGACACCGGCAGAATTCCTGAACAATGCCGGAAGCAGCAACCCCATTGCCACACCTCCCCAAACCACAACGTTCTACGTATCGGTGCTTGACGGAGAGTGCATCCACTCGGATAGCGTGCGGGTGACGGTCGTCGATTTTGTATGTGGTCCGCCGAGCATTTATGTCCCCAATGCCTTCTCACCCAATGGCGACGACCACAACGATGTGATTTTCGTGCATGGAACAAATCTCACCGACGTGTATTTCACCATCTACGATCGCTGGGGTGAACGCGTTTTTGAGACCAACGACCAGGATATTGGCTGGGACGGCCGGTTCAAGGGGAAACTGGTCGATCCTGCCGTATTTGTGTACTACCTTGAAGCCACATGTGCCGGTGGTGCTACCTATTTTGAAAAAGGAAATATTACAGTTCAACGGTGATTTCTCGGCAACATATCATGGCGGTATGCATGGTGCTCATAGCGGCATATTCATGCAAATGGTCAAGTGCCCAGGACATCCATTTCTCGCAGTTTGACGTGGCACCGATGAATTACAATCCGGCGATGACCGGACAATTCGACGGCGATTACCGATTTATAGGTAACCAACGCACGCAGTGGCGGTCGGTAACCACTCCCTACAGCACCTTTGGCCTGTCGGCCGATGCCCGGAACATGAACCAAATAGCCGGACTTGGCACCGGAGTATCACTTTACCGCGACCGTGCCGGAGATTCTCGCTACACCACGACAGTCGTAAACGTAGCGGGATCGTGGTTGGTGCCGGTGAGCAATGACTCTTTGCACACGCTGAGCATGGGGGCTCAATTTGGACTTACGCACCGGAAGATCGATTATTCGCAACTGCAGTACGACAATCAGTGGAATGGGCTCCAGTATGATCCCAATATTGACCCCAACGAACCCACTACCCGAAATTCACGCACGCACTTGAATCTCAATATCGGCCTGGGCTATTACTTCAAGCCTGAACGAAGAAAGGAGTTCTACGCCGGATTTGGTTTGTACAATTTGAATAATCCCCGACAGAGTTTCTACGACGCTTCAGGTGTCAATCTGGACCCTCGATTTAATGTCCATGTAAACGCCGCATTTCCCATCACGGAAAAGGTGGATGTACTTCCGTCCATCCTGTTCCAGTCACAAGGAAAGTTTAAGGAAGTGATTGTTGGTTCGCTGGCACGCTATATCCTCAATGATGTTGGTGGATTGTATCGTGCGGTTTACGCTGGAATCCAATACCGTACAAGGGATGCACTCTACCTCACTGTGGGCGGGCATTACGACAATTGGCGGGCGGGAATCAGCTACGACATCAATCTGTCGGGACTTCGTCCGGCCAGCAATGCGCGGGGTGGATTGGAGTTGAGTATCATTTACATCTTCAAGAAACTCCGCATGCCGGAGATCAAGGACCGCATTTGTCCGGAGTACATTTAAGGAGTGTCTTAGCTCAGTAAATGGTAATTCACCAGCAGGGATTTCCCATTCCTCCATTCCAACCATCCCCTACCCGTAGTATTCATATCTGCGTCGATTGTCCTCACCAGCATCCATTCATCGCGAACCATGACAGGTTGAATGGCATCGTAGGTGAGGTTGAGCTTTGCGGATTCCTTCAACGGTTTTAAATAAAACGCTGCTTCAACACCGGCTTTAAACTCCACACTGTGCACGCCAAGTAAAAAGTCACTCCACAGGAGTACTTCTCCGCTTTGACAGTCCAGCCACGTTATCTGACCGTTGGACTTGTTGCCTTCAACCATCACCCAATCCCTGCTGATAGCGAGGATCTTGAACAGACACACTTCATAGTCCATTTTCAGGTGCTCAGGCACCAACCACGGAGGGGCGAATGTTATACTGATCGAATGACCGTCGGCATGATGAATACCGGCACTGTCAATTGGAAAATGCTCATCCGGAGCCTTATCGAAATTGGGCTCACCATAGAAATAGAGCACGTCCCGATTGTAAATATCAGGCTTGAACAAGCCCATGCCCATCCCATTTTCAGAAGCTTCCGGTACGTAGGACATAAACATGGCGGGCGATGTGGGGGTAAGTTGATCCCTTTCCGGCTCTGATATGGGGGGCTCGTAAAGTACTATGGCTCTCACCACGAGAACTACAAGTATGGCCAGCAGCACCCAGTTGATACGCACCATGCGTTTGACCGTTATCTTTCGCGCTATGAAGATCAACACAACCAGCGCAGCCAGCGCTGTGATGAGTCCGTAGAACAATACAATAGCGGCACCGGCCAGTCCCTGGTCATCTGCAACGCCCATCCACGCTGAAACCCCTGCTCCAAGCATGAACGCGCATAGCATTCCCATGATATACAGCGCAAAAGCCGCCGGTTTCAAAGCATTATTTGAAGTCATTTCGTTTGGTATTCGTTCGTAATTCTGTTTTCCGCTTCGCCGATCAAACCTACAACTCACGGGCTTCCCCTGCGGAAAACCATTTGGCGCATGCCTGAACTTGAATAAAATATAGAACTCCTGTTTTCATGAACAGACAATCCAACAAGTCTGACGCATCGAGACTTGTTGGATTGTTATCACCGATTGCCGAATATACAGCAACCGCTCTTGGATGAATATGGGAAGTGAGCTTCCCTGCTCGTTATTGTATCAGAACCCGTTGCGTCGTGTTCACCTGAGTACCATTGAACTGCACAATGGCCATCCCCGGAGTAATCTGTGGCAAGTTGATGGTATTGATGCCTGCAGTAAGCTGGATTTGCTCCTCCAAAACCACCTTCCCATCGAGTGACAACACGCGGATCACACCTCGATCGGCGATGTCTGAACGCAAATAAAGCTGCTCACCCGACTGGGCCGGATTGGGGAAGAATTCAACAGAACCCTCCGCAACTTCATCCACCGATACGGTAGCAGGAGTTGGGTTCTTGTTGTACCAAATTATGGTTGTGGGTACGCTTCCTGTTGACTCAACGGTTTCGATGAGCAACAACCAAAAGCGGTAATCGGGCGACATCCAGATCCACTGTTCTTTGGATTGCGTAATACCTGTTGAAAGTTGTTCTCTGAAGCCATGGTAGCGCGCTGCATTGGTATAGGTTCCGGTAGGCAAGATCAACGTTCCGTATCCGTCGTACTCGATGTCGTTGGTACCGGTGAAAGACTGCTGAAAACCATACGCCTCGCTCACTCCGGCAAAAGAATCCGAGTTGGTATCTCCATAGTTCCAGGGCAAATCCAGCACTACCTCTGTATCGGTCATCCACATTTTTACGGTGTCGTAGGGGGGCGACAATTCATCGATAATGGTTCCAAGGCCCATTCCCTCCAATATACCATTGCTGGCCGAGTAGTACGTATAGGTACTATCCCAGCTGTATCCGCACAGACTGGCATCTTCAAACTGGTATCCCCAGTAGGTGTTTTGCGGGTCGATGAAGTCAAAGAACCCTTCCTGAGCCTCACTGAGCGAGCTCATGTCCCAGGTAACATTAGCGCCGGATGCCTCATAGTTGGACGCATCACCGCATATGGCAATGGGTACATAGTCGCCTACTACAGGCATGTTGTCGATGGTGATTTCAGGCTGGGCATACGCCAAATGGGCAGCCAGCACAATTACAGTAGATAAGTAGATTTTTTTCATTCCGATTCATTTAATGTGAAACAATCGGATCAAAAGTATTGGGGTTAAACGCGCCGGTCAATCGCCCGAATGGGTAGTTTTCAAAAGTGGGTGCGACGTGGCGACGGAGCTATACCAGCCGATTCTTGAGGGCAGTCTGAACAGCCTGAGCCCGCGAATTCACATGCAGTTTGGTATAAATGCTCTTGATGTGCGCCTTGACCGTATTGGCCGAAATAAACAGGGCTTCGGCTATGGTTTTGTAGTTCTCTCCATCGCACAACATGCGCAGCACCTCTACTTCACGCTCGCTCAGTGGGTTTTGGGTGTTGGGGTGAAACGAACCAATCACTTTGCGAGCAATCTCGGGCGACATGGGAGCCCCGCCCAGGTGTACCTCCTCAATCGCCTGAAGTAAACGGGCGGGCGGCGTGTGTTTCACCATGTAGCCTATAGCTCCGGCTCGTAGCGATTCAAACACGGCTTCTATGTCTTCATGTACAGTGAGCATGAGAACTTGAGCGTCGGGATGCTCGGATTTATATCGTGCAACACAATCGGTTCCCCGCGTGCCGGGCATGTCGATATCCATCAGTATGACAGCTTCATCAGTACAACCACCCTGATCCAGAAATTCATCTCCGGAAGTGTATTTCGAAACCACCTCAAAACCGGGTGTGCCGCCAATGATCATTGCCAGCGTTTCCCGAATCAAGTCGTCGTCATCTACAATGCATACCTGTATACTCCTTTCGGCCATGTTCAAATATCCCTATTTCTGTTGTTGGTGTCAATCACCCATTTGGGTAGTCCTTCATTTCAACGCGGATCAAAGTTCCAGTCCCGAGTGATGATTTTATGGTTAACATAGCCCCTATTTTGGCCGCTCGTTCTTTCATATTGGTCACCCCATTTTGCCGCTGGAGATCATCGGGCGAAAAACCTTTCCCGTTGTCCTTCAACTCAAACGACAAGCCCGCAACAGTGAGCACTACTCCACTCGCTCCACTGTGTTTGAGGGTGTTGTTCATGGCTTCTTTCATGATTAAAATGAGGTGCCGCCGTTCCGACATATTGAGCTCATGATCCCACGCCGCTCCGGCATCACCGGCCACTTCAAAACGAATTCCGGAATCCTGAAACAAGTCCTCGCCAAATTTCCGAATGCGATCTACAGTTTCCGCAAAAGAATCGTTCTTCGGGTCCAGGGCCCAAATAAAATCGCGCATACCCGAGTTCAAGTCGTGAATATTGGTGTTGATTTGAGATAAATACCCCGACATCTCTTCATCGGCAGCTGCCTTTCGCGAAGCCAGCTCAGTAAGCAGCATTACCCGCGTCATCTTGTTTCCGGCCTCGTCATGAAAGTCCATGGAACTGCGCTTGCGAAACTCTTCCCGCTCTTCTTCCCTCACGCGCTGCAATTCAATGGCGCGCTGCAGCCTCAGTCGGAAAAAGCTCCATATCAGCAGCCCGCCCAGCATGGCAAAAGCCAGCAACGCCCACCACGTACGGTACCATGGTGGTAGTATGGTGATCCCCACCACCGACTCCGCGCCCCAGCGTCCGTCACTATTCCTGCTTTTCATGTGCAGGGTGTATTCACCGGGACTCAAATTGGTATAGGTCACATCGGCGTGATGAGTGGTTCGCCAGTCCTGATCAAAGGGTTCGAGCAGACAAGCATAGCTTTTTTGCCGGGCATACGTGTAGTATGGCGATTCCAATTCGAACGTCAGTATCTTGTGACTGAAATCAAAAGTCATTGCCCCCAGGTAATCAGGGGCCAAATCGAAGTGGAACACGTCTGGGTGGGTTGCTCCGGTTGGAACGGGACTGTCGATCACCTTCACTCCATGAATTCGTGTTGCACCTTCGTCGGGATTGTCAAAAACGTGATCAGGATTAAAACGGATGAGTCCTTCCACCGTTCCCAACACCACTTCACCTTCTGCCGTGCGACAACCCGCATGGTAGTTGAACTCCGGACGGTCATCTCCCAGGAGGTTGGTCCAATCGGCCCACTCGCCGCTTTCCGGATCGAGGGAATACATACCTCGCGTCGTGGCAAACCACACAATCCCCTTTTCATCGGTGAACGCTGTGTAAATGACGTCGTCGGTCAACCCTGAACTTCGACCCAGACGGCGAATGCGGTCTTCTGCAACACGCAAGGTATCGGGTGTCCAGTCGTTTACGATGATCAACCCCTGATCGGTGCCCAGCACCAGATGGTTCCCGCTGTGGGTAATGGCGTGAATCTTACTCCTTGGGGGCAGGTTTATGGTGTGCGAAATATCGATAGCCTGCAACGAATCGGCATGTGTGTCGATCATGAGCAATTCCGACTGCACGTGGCCCACTAACATATAATCTCCTACCTGATCCATTGACTCCACAATGCCAAAGTATCTCCTCACTCCTACCGGCGCATCGTTGCCGGTGAGTTGAACAAATCCGGTGAGATGCTCCGGATCACGAATGGCGATAACGCCCTGCCCATACGTTCCCACCCATACAGTTCCCCGGTCATCGGTAGTCAGGTTGTAGATATATGGCGTTGGCAAAGCATTTTGAGCAATCGGACCGGTGGGAATGACCGTTACCGTCCAATCATCGGTTTCGCGGTTGGGCCAGTCAATGATGTGCACGCCGCCAAACGTGCCTATCCATATTCTCCCCATCGCGTCCTCGGTAGCGCATAGTACCTGGTTACTTTGCCAATGCTCCACGCCTATGCGAAAATGAACATAGCGAGGATGCGTTTCCCCGGGTACAATCGCCGTTACACCCTCGGTGTAGTTACCAATCCACAGCGTAGATTGCGAATCTTCAAATACTTCAAAAATATTGTCGGCACTAATCGATTCGGAGACTTCCGGGACATGCTGCTGTCGTGCCACCTGGTTGATGTACGGATCGTACACATTCAATCCGCTCAACGCCCCCAGCCATACGCGGTCCTGCGCATCAATGGTGCAGCAGTACACCTGGTCGTTCCACAGACTGTGTTCCTCGTTTTCGTCGTGCTGAATTTGCGTCCAGGTCTCAAGCGCAGGATCATATATAGTAACGCCCCCGTAAGTGGCCATCCACAATCGGCCTTGTGAGTCTTCGTTTACATCGAATACCAGCGCATGTGCCGGACCGTTCTCGCCAGGTGGGAAATGCGTAAAGTGGGGCGAATCCCAGGTGCCGGTCATGAGATACACCCCATGATCCACGCCGCCTATCCAATAGCGATTGTGCGAATCGCGAAAAACGCTCTGCATGTTCTTACCCGTAAATCCATGCGTCCCCTCATCGGCGAGGATATGCTCAGAGGTTTCATTGG
>JAGQVX010000111.1 GCA_020437755.1 Flavobacteriales bacterium | reverse complement strand
CCTTCATAGCCCCAGATTGCACTTTCAAAAATGGAGGAAGATTTGATTTCTGTGTTCAAGGTGTTGGAAATAAGTGTTTTAGCATTCGCCAAATGCGAACACCGATCCCCGAGATTGCTTCCCAGACCAATAATGAAGAGGTTTGCAGCCATACGATTCGCGAAGATACACATGCGGGCAGGAGCGGAGTGTGAAACTGACAAAAAACACACCTACATTTGTAACTTCAACGCGACTAAGCGGTCTTAGAAAAAACGCAAATCATGAAGGACTTTTTCAAACACGTATTCTCGAGTATGCTCGGCTTTTTTATGGGGCTGGTACTCATCTTTCTCCTTTTCCTTATCATCATTGTTGCCAGCTCATCGGGTGAGCACGACGAATTGCAATCGGGCAGTGTGCTGCACATTAAGCTCGACAAGGTAATCACCGACCGGGGAAACGACTTTGCCCAGGAATTGGATATTCCGGTATTTGGTACACCCGGAATGACGGGGTTGGACCATTTTATTGCCGATATCGACAAAGCCTCTCGTGATGAACGAATTGAAGGAATTTTTCTCGACGTGGAAGGAGTTGCCGCAGCGCCATCGGCCATGCTCGACATCCGCCGGGCCCTGGTCAAATTCAAGGAATCGGGAAAGTGGATCGTAGCATTCAGTGAGAATTACAGTTTGGGCGGCTACTACGTTTGCTCCACTGCCGATGAGATCCATGTGTACCCGGAGGGTAACTTGGAATTCTATGGAATGAGCGCCGAACTCATGTTTTTCAAGAACCTGCTCGACAATCTGGAAATTGATATTCAGGTACTTCGCGGGCCTGATAATAAGTACAAAAGTGCGGTTGAACCTTTCATGTACGACCACATCAGTGAAGCCAATCGCGAGCAGCTCGATGCTTTGCTGGGCGATATCTGGTCGCAGTTGCTTAGTGATGTTTCCGTGTCGCGTGGCATTCCGGTGGGAGAACTTCAGCGCATAGCCGATAGTCTGATTGTGGTGTCGCCGGCAGATGCGGTAACCCACAAGCTCGCCGACCGTGCAAGCTACCGTGATGAGGTGATTAAAATTATGCAGGATCGCCTGGGGCTTGAATCGGACGATGATATTCCATCCATTTCGCTGGCTGATTATCACCGTGAGGTAGTTCCGGAGGAGGAAACAGCCGATTGGAAAGCGGGTCGGGTAGCCGTTGTATATGCCATCGGAGAAATTCAAAGTGGAGAAGGCGATGACCAAACCATTGGTTCTAAACGCATTGCGCGTGCGTTGCGCGAAGCGCGTGAGGATGATGATGTGAAGGCTATTGTATTGCGAGTAAACTCTCCGGGAGGATCGGCCCTTGCGTCGGATGTAATTTGGCGAGAGACGGAACTAATCCGTCAGGACAGTATTCCATTCGTGGTTTCTATGGGTGACCTGGCCGCTTCGGGAGGATATTATATTTCTTGCGGGGCCGATAAAATCTACGCGAATCCCAATACCATTACAGGCTCAATTGGAGTTTTTGGTATGCTCCCCAATTTTCAGGGATTTTACGAGAACAAGATTGGACTGACACATGACTACGTCAACACCGCTGAGAACGCCGATTTATGGTCGGTAGCCAAGCCACTGAATGACATGCAACATCAGGCAGTGGAAACTTCTATTCACGGTATTTACAATCGTTTTATCTCCCTCGTAGCCGATGGTCGGGGCATGACAATCGAAGAAGTTGATGCCATTGCACAAGGCCGTGTGTGGTCGGGAAGTGACGCTATTGAAATAGGGTTGGTAGATGAGCTGGGTGATCTCCAGGATGCGATTGAAGCCGCAGCCGCTATGGCCGGTCTGGATGAATACCGCACCAAGGACCTCCCTGAGCTGATTGATCCTTTCCAGGAAATGGTGAAGGAGCTTATGGGTGAAGCGGCATTGAAGCAGGAGTTTGGTCATAGCGCCGAGTTGATCGAGAAAATCAAGCAAGTGGAGCATATCCTTTCACTGCAAGGTGTACAGGCGCGATTGCCCTTCTTTATTGAGTTCAAATAATGGACATTCTGATCCACGGAGCCTCCGGATTACTCGCGGGTAGTGTGGCCGTCCATGCCTCACAAGCGCGCGGTGTGAAGCGGAAGCTGTGGATCTTATTCACGGGCTTGCTGGCCGGCGTGCTCCCCGATTTAGATGTACTCAGCATGTGGAGCGGGTTCGATGGCACGTTTGGAAAATGGTTCGGTTTGCAAGAATCAGGAAGGGAGATCTTTCGCGGAAAACATTGGTATTCGCATCATGGATTTTCACATTCCATAGTATGTGCAGCGTTACTTTCTGTAAGCATTCTAGGCATTCGCCAAATGGTTTTCCGAAACAACAAAGGTACCGCCCGTATGTACGCATTGACCTTCTTTGGGGGATACATGGCCCACCTGCTGGGAGATTTGCCCACTCCTCCCGGTGCCTGGGGAGGAATTCGATTGTTTTATCCTTTAGATCAGTACGTGGGCGGATTTGCCTGGACGTTCTGGTGGAATAACTACGATGTGTTCTTGCTGATTCTCAGTGGAATTGCGGTCAATTTACTGCTGCTGGTCGTCCGAAAGCGGTTAACGGTCTTGCAAAACTGGAAATGGGCGGGCGCAGTGGTCGCCCTTACATTTGCCTTGTGCACCTTTCAACTTGCCACACGCGGCGAGCCCTTTATTTATGAGCGACATACCGGACAATATGCCAATCAGGAACAGCGCAGTCTGGACATTCAACGCAGTATTTTGGGGGAGCGTTTGTACAAAGCCATGTGGTGGTTTGATCAAAGGGTGCCGTTAAATTTTTAGGATGAATAAGAAACTGAAATTGGAAGAGTTGGGCCGGATGTCGGTCGAGGAGTATGAAGCAGTGGAGAAGCTTCCCATTGAAGTAGTGCTTGATCAGGTGCGCAGCGGTCACAACGTGGGTAGTTTTTTCCGCACGGCCGACGCCTTGAGGGTGAGCCGTATCCACATTTGTGGAATCACACCGCAGCCTCCCAACCGGGAAATTCACAAAACAGCGCTGGGAGCCACGGAGACTGTTGCCTGGACACATTGGGAGGATACTACTCAGTGCATCAAAGCCCTTCGGGAACGGGGGTTAAGAATTGTAGCCATTGAGCAAACCGAGCACTCGGTCTCACTGCCGGAATATACCTGCGACAACCAGCCTCATGCGCTGATTTTTGGAAACGAGGTGAGGGGCGTTGACCAGGAAGCCATTGATCTTTGCGACGCCACGGTTGAGATTCCGCAATACGGCACCAAGCACTCGTTTAATGTATCCGTTTGCGGCGGAATTGTCCTTTGGGAACTTGCCCAACAGTTTGACTTTCAGGAATAACTTGCGAATTCAGGGGATATCGTTATTTTTGAACTAACGATGCGAAAGCAACTTCTCATATTACTTCTGACGTTACCCTTTTTGTCGGGTAGTCTGAATGCGCAATTCTTCAACAAAGTCAATTGGCAGGAGAATCGTCACCAGTTGGAACTGGGACTGGGAACCTCCAATTTTTTGGGGGATCTTGGGGGTAAGGATGCGATTGGTACCAATGACCTTCAGGATCTTGAGATTTCGCAGTTTCGCTTTGGCTTTTTTATCGGCCACAAGTACACCCTGTACAAGAAACTGTATCTCCGCTCCAATTTCACCTTTTCACGCGTGAGCGGGGACGACAATTTAACCGAGGAACGTTTTCGCCATAACCGCAATTTGCACTTCCGGTCCAACATCTTTGAACTGAATGTGATGGCGGAGTACGAAATTCCCATCAACTTCCGGAAAGGCCATATTTACGATCTCAAAGGAGTGAATGGCTGGAAGGCGAAAGGAGCCAGCTTCTTCGTTTTTGCCGGAGTTGGGGTATTTTATTTCAACCCAAAAGCGCAGATTGATGGACAGTGGATCGAACTTCGGCCACTTCGCACGGAAGGACAGGGATTGCCCGGAGGTCCCAAGCAGTACAGTCGGGTAAGTGTGAGTATTCCCATTGGACTTAGCCTCACGAAACGAATTTCTGACGTGTTGAGCCTCGGTATCGAAGTGTCGTATCGCTACACGTTTACCGACTATATCGACGACGTCAGTACGGTATATTACAATCCGTACGATATTGCACTGTACAACGACAACGGACAAGCAGATGCTGCAGCTTACTTGTCCAATCCTTCGCTTGGACTGGAGCAGGGTGGTGTAGGAAACTACGCTACTGCGCCGGGACAGCAGCGCGGCGATGAAACGGATGATGACGGCTACATGTTGATCACGCTCAAGGCTCAGTACCTGTTGAAAGACAATGGTCCGCGCAGAAAGGGTGCCCGAAGAAAGAAATTCAAGCGACCTTCTTCACGTTCGAAGCGAATCATATTCTAGTTGATTCGATATTTTTCATCGCTGATCAATCAATCCAATACGAAGAATAGTCCCGCCTGGTAACTCGGTGCGGCCAGAATTACTTTTCCTGCCACAGCTCCGGCCATTCCTGCACTTACTCCCCACCTGCCTTTGAGTCGGTAGTTGATTTCCAGACCAACACTCACGTATTCGGTATTATTGGCGAACGTACTCGTTGAGGTAACTCTTCCGGAAGCAATGCCGTTGTAGAGCGATTGCACCACGTCGGAGCGCAGAACCGCAGTGAGTCGACGCTCCATGAACATCGCACCAACTTCACCACCCAGTCGAATTTCATCCGAATACCCTTGTGTTCGATTGTTGAAGCCGACGTATATATTGGCATACATGGGGACTTTGCTGCTGTTGAGGAAGCCCATGCCGGCATCCACCTGAATCAACTGGTTGAATTCCCCGTCGCCGGTTTGCAGGTTATTGTCCCTTCCTCCCGATGAAATGCCGATCGGCAGCCCCAAGGTGAGGGAAGGGGCCACGGAGATCCGTCTGCCGGGCGTAAGTCCGTACTTCAGCGCAAACGATGCATCGCCCACACTGTTGATGGCGTCACCTCTCACAAGCGTTTCACCGCTGGTTGAACTCACCACATTGTTGACGGTAGCCCGACTGAAGAACGGAATGTGCCCCACAAGAGTAAGCCGACTGGTCATGCCGTACTCTGCATAGATACTGGTATTGTACAAGCCGGTTGTAACGTTGGGATCAAGCAATCCACGATCGGTGTAGTGCTGGTCGGCAACAACCCACCACTCGTACAGTTTGAAATACCCTTCACCTTTTTTTTGTGGCCATCCACCGCCTGCATGCAGGAGTAAGGTACATGCAACTAGTGCTAGAAAAGTTGCAATTGTTTTAGGTAGTTTGTTGCTCATCATGGTTGCAGTTCACATTCGCCCACCTTCACATTGAACGGTGCGCAGTAATACAATACGTGGCTGTAGTCAAACAATTGGACGGATTCAGGTAGATTGTAGCTGTGAGATCCGTCGAAGACCTCTACCGGACCAATTTCAAAGGCACCGGCATTCGTGGAGGGGTTGTTCGTAAGATATACGTACAGACCGGGAAGGTTATCGGACGTGTGGTAATTGTCGTCGAGTTCTAAGACCAATTGGCTTCCCACGTAGTGGAGGATGACATCACCTTCCAGGGCATAGCTGCTGGTAGAAATGAGGGTTCCCGTCCTGATCAACGGTTGGAGCACCGTTGTATCCCCAATCACCACATGTTTTTGAGCCGTATAAGGTGGAGTATCCGTTGTGCTCACTGTGATGGTTGCCTCGCCATAGTTTTCGGCAAAGGATAATCCATCTTCGTTGATGCTGATTACATTGCTATCCGAGCTTGACCAGATCAAACTGGTTGTTTCGGCAATGCCCACTCCGTTGTAATACGCTGCTTCAAAAGCGTAATTGGTGCCAATTTTAATGGTATCGGGCGGGTTGGTAATGCGCACGCCGGGTTGCACAAAATCGTCGAGGTAGTCGGTACCAATGCACGACGGCAACAAAGCCGATATTATACAACAGAGAATGGTTAATGAAATGTACTTCTGCATGCTACAAATGTAACAGGCAAACCATTTGGCCTTGTGCCGTATTTCTAACAAATTATTGAGAATTCATCACGATAGGGGCAAAAAAAAACCACGCCGTTTCGACGTGGTTTTCTTAAATATCGGAAAGCGCTTAGAAGTTAAACTGCGCTTTGTAGTCACGGAATTCGAGATCGTTCATGGCCTTTGCCTTCAAGGTGCTGTCCTTGGCAATGGCATCCGCCAAATGCTTGAGAACATCGGCTGAAGAACCTGAGCGGGCAGCGATAATCGCACGCAGGTAATGAGCGATTGCAGAGTCATCTCCGCTGTTGTCCATAGCTGCTTTTGCGCCACTGTTGTCACCATTCAAAACCTTCACCAACGCTGTGTTGAACGAGTTGGTGCCACCCATATTGGAAATTGCTGATGAATAATCGCCTTGCTGGATGTAAACCAATCCTTTGTTGTAAGCCACAGCATCACCGGCACCTGAAGCAGATGCGTAGTAATCCAACGCCGCATCGCGATCGCCATTCATGCGGGCAACGATACCCATGTTGTTAGATACCTCAGGAGCTTGCTTCACGGCGTAAGCCTTTTCGAACTGAGAAGCTGCTTCTTCCTTCTTGTTTTGCATGAAGAGGATATAACCTACGTTGTTGATACCGCGGTAATCAGTAGGGTAGATACGCTCAGTGCTTTCGTAGATTTCCAACTTGTCGTTGAGGTTTTCAAACAATGTGGCTGAGTACAACAATTCTTCAACAGTAAGGATATCAGGATTTGACTTACAAAGCACTTTCAATTCCTCATCGGTGTATCCTTCTACGTTGTACTTCAAGGTGATTTGCGAGCGACGGAGTTGTGGAAGGATTTCTTTTTCGATTTCCTTGTACGTCTTCGCGATGTTCTTGATCTCTTCTTCACGCTTGGTCTTGTCTTTATACATTTCCAAAACGCGCAGAATCAAGTTCTTGTCTTCGATGTTCGAAGCTTCCATCAATTCTTTGAAGCCATCCCAGTCTTCACCTTTTGGTGAATCGCCGTAGAAGCCTTCTTCCACTTCCATCTTGGCCTTCTTGATCATTTGAGCAATAACCTTGTTGGCATTTTGTGAACGCTCAAGCGCCAAATCTTCGTTCAAAGAAATTTCACCTTCAGGAGAAGCGTAAGCATCAACGTTGGTTCCGGTGAGAACCAATGAATCAGCTGCAGCACATTCTTTAATGAATGCTTCCAGAGCCTTCATATCGTCATCGCGGGTTTCGCCCGGACGAACAACCGAAGAATTGTAAGCAAAGTTGATGGTACCTTCTTTAGTGAATGAAAGCACGCGTTGGAAGTTGTCTTTTGACATTACCGGCTTGTCGTCATTCTGAATCAGGTAAGGTGTAGTAATCACGCCTGGAGCCAATGGAATAGGATCGAATTCCTGAGTCTTGCTGCCCTTAGAGCCTTTGATGCGCAATTCCAGATTGGACATATTCTCCATTGCCGGAGTATAAGCTACCTTATCGGTATACGAAAAGCTCTTACCGGCTTCGTAAGGAATCACTTCGTAGTTACCTGCAGCGTCTTCACCTTGGTAACCTTGCATATCGTAAGCCACTTCGCCCCCTTCCCAAACGAGAACAGGTGTACCCTCAACGATAACTTTTTTGTGGAAGTATTTTTCAGGGAATTTACCCGATAAATTGATTTCAACGCTGTCTCCGCGCACAATCAGCGGATCCGGTTCAACCTTGGCGTTGAGTTCTTCCTTCAATTTGTCCATTTTACCTAAGCCTCCACAACCTTGTACGAGTGCTAGCGTACCTGCTGCCAGTGCGTAGATTACCAGGTTTTTTGTTTTCATTCTCATTAGTTTGTTATCGCGATTGCACGAAGTGAATTTACAGTGCAAAACTAAAATTTGTTTCCAAAATTCTGAAAAAAGAGAGCATCAATCGTGTTCTAGACGAGATACTTATTAAAAGTCACAGGATAATAAGCAAAATAACCCTTCAACGACACAATCAATCTCAAAAAAGACGGGGTTTTTATTTGTATTCACCCATCGCCGAAAACTTCTTGATGCGATTCTTGATGCGCTTGTCTGCATCAACAGCCAGCAAGGCTGTCAATCGATCCTTCAATTCCTGTGTGATGATCTCAAACATCTCCTTCGGACGGGCATGGGCGCCGCCCAGTGGTTCTTTGATTACTCCATCGATCAATCCGCTGTTCAACATGTCGGTAGATGTGAGCTTCAATGCCTCGGCAGCCTCAATTTTGTGATCCCAATTACGCCAGAGGATGGTTGAGCAGTTTTCCGGTGAAATAACGCTATACCAACTATTTTCAAGCATCAATACTTCATCACCAATACCAATTCCCAAGGCTCCACCTGAAGCACCTTCTCCAATAATGACACATATAACCGGAACGCGCAACTTGATCATTTCGAACAGGTTGCGGGCAATGGCTTCTCCTTGGCCACGTTCCTCGGCTTCCAATCCGGGATAAGCTCCGGGGGTATCAATGAAAGTAACAATGGGTTTGTCAAATTTCTCTGCCAGCTTCATCAGTCGCAGCGCCTTTCTGTAGCCTTCAGGATTGGCCATTCCAAAATTGCGGAACTGGCGCATTTTGGTATTGATTCCTTTCTGCTGACCAATAAACATAACACTTTGGTCACCCAACATACCAAACCCTCCTACCATGGCATGGTCGTCGCGTACACCGCGGTCGCCGTGCAATTCGATGAATTGTCCGCCGGTCACGTTCGAAATATATTCCAATGTATACGGACGTTGCGGGTGTCGGGAAAGCTGAACCCGCTGCCAGGGAGTTAAAGAAGCAAATATTTCCTCCGTGGTGCGGGCAATCTTTTTTTGAAGATCCCGAACGAGTTTATCGGTACCTACTTTGCTCTTTTCTTCAATGCTACGAGCCTGTTCAAGCTGGTCTTCCAGCTCTTTTATGGGTTCTTCAAAATCGAGATAGGTGCGCATACTGACCAATGGTTTTGAGGGGCGCAAGTTAGGAAAAACTCGGCTGCACCCCCTCCTTATGCGTGCAATTTAAACGGTCAGAACGAGAACCCAACTCCGGCTCTGATGCCATACGAGCGGTATCGCTGATCGACTTCATCGGTTGAAAGTACATTGTTGAGCCCCATGCGGAATACAGGTTGAACATACACGTTTACCTTGTCATTTATGGCATACGCCAAATGCAAACGGAGCAAATAATGATAGGTCCACTTCCGAGCAATATCCTGCCTTACCAACAAACGGTCTTGTCCACTTTCGAGATAATAGCCCCGTGTTGAAATCAACCACGAAGCAGAAACACCGGTGCTCAGTCCGGCTCGCCAGTTTCCTATTCGATGCACATATCCAACAGTCACAGGCAATTCAATGTATTGAAAGTCAGATTTTACATTATACGTACTCCAATCTTCGCGACTGGTGGCAGAATTGATTTCAGAGTAAGAGACAACCAACGTATCCAAATCACTGGTTCCCACTACAGTTACCGACCAGTAAGAGGTGTCTTGCATTTGTATAAAAACGCTATCAATCCCGTAATAGGTAGTTTCGATATTGGTGAAGATGTCATAGGAGGTGGTGTCATAGGTTGTTTCAAGGGGTGCTGTGTAGTTGGCTATTTCACCGTACTTGAGCCAATTGGCTCCGACAGTGAACTGAAATCTTCCCGGTTCATAGACGCCCTCAACTCCGGCTTCCCACGCGTATTTGACTTGTTCTTCGCTATTGCGCTGATCTACATAGTTGGAAAGTCCTACATTGTTGGTGCTCAGATTCCTCGACAAACTGCCCATCCCTCCGAATATGCGGATTTGCCAGAAAGTGGGAGTGTACAATTCTACATTTCGCTCGGCTTCATCAATCTCGGCACGATCCCATTGCAAGTCAAAAGCCCCCGGCATCTTAATCGCCAGCAAATCCATGTTGATAGGATTTCGTTTTGTTGTTTCCTCTGTTGCGCCTTCAGAAACATAGGTGGCTTTTACTTCTTCTTTGTTAATCAAGGGGTCAACACTGGCTCCTTGGGTTCCCAATTGGTGAGTGCCACCACCGGTGAAGCGTGCCTTTGGATCGGGCTCCTGAATTCCACGTGAACCCGTACCCGCAGTTCCCGATTCCGCGTTAAATGGGTTGTCCGCACGGTCGTCCGATCCCGATTTTTTCCCTGAATCTTTATTTGTCCGGCCATCCGAATCACCTTCACTTGTCGAAGTTATACGATTCCCACTTTCATGGGAGTTGCCGGTTGAATTGTTTTGCGTTTTGCTTTGATTGGGTGGAATAGTGGTGTTTGAGTTGTTGCTGGAAGAGAAGGTATTGACATCCGTCAAATGGTGATCAGGAGTTTCATCACCTGCGGCTAAGCCATGGTTCGCCCCGGGCTCATGAGTCTTATTGAAACGGTTATGCGCAGGAGTCAGTACGTCAGTCTGAGCAGTAGCTTGCGCTCCTTGCGTCGCCGAACAGGTTGAGTTCCAGCACCACATGGCTCCTGAACCCATCACAATGAGCAAGAGGAGCAGTAGCCACAGTCTCCACCTTCCGGAGCCTGAGCTGCCCATCATGCCCTCCGCAGCATCCCATCCCGCCGGATTGTACGATGCTTCAAACCCGGAGAGCTTGGACTTAAACAGCTTGTCAATTTCATTTCCTTCCATCACACAGTTTTTTGTTGAATTCCCAACACTTTCTGCACTTGTTCCTTCAAAATTGCTCTGGCCATAGACAGATGCCATTTTGAATTCCCTTCTGAAATGCTCAGCATTTCAGCAATCTCTTTGTGCGAATACCCATCAATTGCATAGAGGTTGAAAACACGACGACGTAAATCCGACAACACATCTAGCATTTTGAAGAGATCTTCCGCTTCCAGTTGACGCTCAGCTTCGTTCCAGTCTACTTCCGAATGGATCGGTACTTCGGAGAAATCAGTGGCCTGACTTACCTCCTTATGCGTTTTATTTCTGCGGTGATCGTCTATCACGGTATTGATCATTATTCGCTTGCTCCAGTATTCAAATTTGTCCTCAGGATGTTGGTCCAGAAAGTTCTCCAGTCCGTTCAGAATCTTGAGAAACCCTTGATTCACTAAAGCCATTCCGTCTTCACGGTTCTTGTGATATCGCATAGCCACACCCATCAAGGTACCAAAGGATACCTGATACAGTTCGTGCTGGGAACGACGATCTCCCTGCGAACAGCTCTTGAGCAATGACTTATTGATATGCATGAAAACAAGAGCGGCGGTTTAAAACCGCCGCTCATTATTTTAAAGTTTAATGAGTCTCTTTTGAATTTGGGACTGACTTCCCGTCAGCGACAGGATGTATATTCCCGATTCTAAATCACTTAAGTCTAAAGAGCGGTTCACTACACCTCGGCTTGTGGTCCAGGTGTCGGCTGAAACCAACTTACCGTTCAAGTCATACACATTCATGACCACCTTTTCCGAGTTGGCGGTGCTGAACTGAATCTGATAATCGCCACTTCCAGGGTTTGGATACACCTCCAGTCCGCTGAGGGATTCCTGTACCGGAATATCATTGGTGCCCTGTACAACGTTAATCGTGAATCCCGACTGTACCGATTCAAATCCGTCGCCACTAAAGCCCGGGAACAAGAACACACCCACGCTATCGCAGTACGTTGAAGTACATCCATTCATCCCTGCTGAAGGAGGAATAGTAACGGTCAAGCACAACTGATAAGGTCCGTCGCCTGAATAGGTATAGATAGGCCAGGGGAGGTCGCTGGTCGATCCATCGCCAAAATCCCATAGGTATTCCCAGTCTTGGTTGTACTGTTCAGTAAACACCCAAACCGTATTCACAATAGAATCTGCAATAGCAATGAATGTTGCATCACAGAACACTGAGTCCTGATTGTTGTAGAAACATGAGCCATCGTCAAGCGTGGCGGTTGGGTCGTAGTTGAGAGCCAACGGATCAGTACAACCGTAAATGACTTCTTCACAACCTTCTGTATTGATTCCGAAAGTGAAGGTTCCCACTGAACCGCTTCCGAGTTCTACAGTGTAGCTTTCACCATTCACTTCTACCACCATTACAGCACCGTTCCATCCGTCTCCGAAAGAATCGTACATCGTAATGGTATAGCAGCCGTCTTCCAGACACAAGAAATCGGTCTGAATTTCATTGTTCTGGTATCCACCAAACCATGAACTGTCCGGATCACTGATCGACCAATAGATTTCCTCAGCCCAAATAGCAGTAGACATCGTAAAACTTACCAGGTTATCGTTGCAATCGCTTTCATAGATACAACTTC
Organism: Flavobacteriales bacterium; assembly: GCA_020437755.1. Taxonomy (GTDB): domain Bacteria; phylum Bacteroidota; class Bacteroidia; order Flavobacteriales_D; family Sanyastnellaceae; genus JADFAK01. The sequence continues at coordinate 28 of JAGQVX010000111.1, read as the reverse complement.
CATCATCAATATTTGCTGCAGGGTTGTA
>JAGQVX010000110.1:2887-12347 GCA_020437755.1 Flavobacteriales bacterium | reverse complement strand
GCTCCCTCCAACACGTTGGCATAGACCTCCAATAGAGCTTTGTTTGCACTATCACCTATGCAGTGGGTATTCATCTGAAACCCGGCATTCAAAAGCTGTCGGGCCCGAAATTCGAAGTATGAAATGCTATCCAGTAAAAAACCCTGTTGACCGGGCATATCAGCGTAAGGCTCCAACAAGCAAGCGCCGCGGCTTCCCAAAGCGCCATCAGCATAGAACTTGAACGACCGCACATTCAGATGATCCGTGTGGTAAGGTCCGCTTTTCAAGTAGTGACTGAAGTTAATGGAGTCATCAGATAACATCGCATACACGCGCATTTTCAAAAGACCATCGTTGTGCAATTGGTCAATGAGCTCTACTTCGTTTTGCATGAGTCCGGCGTCATCAACCGTGGTGAGTCCCACAGCAAAGCACTTTTCCTGTGCGGCTATCAGAGCGCGAGTCAGCGCGTCATTGGAGTCCTCAGGCATAACGCGATTAACGAAACTCATCGCATTGTCAATTAGCACTCCCGAAGGCAGATCGTCCGCGAGCAAAACTTGCCCTCCATTGATACGGGTATCGGCGGTAATTCCTGCAATTTCTAATGCTGTGGAATTGCATAACATGGCGTGACCATCAATTCTTCGCAACGCCACCGGGCGATCGGGAAAGAGGCTATCGAGTTCGATCCGAGTGGGGAATTGCTGAACATCCCAGTCATTTTGATCCCATCCCCTGCCTATAAGCCATCCTTCAGGGTGTAAACGGGAGAACTCATTCACCCTTTCTAGGACTTCTTCAAAGGAATTGGTTCCGGTTAGATTGACTTCATTCAACGTTTTTCCATAGCCCAGAAAGTGGCAGTGAGCATCAATAAATCCAGGATAAACGGGCTTCAATCGCGCATCAATGACTCGGTCAGCCCTGTACTTATTCATGATCTGCCTTTCTGCACCGACCTCAACAATTCGGCCATCACGAATGGCTAAGGCTTGAGCCTTGTCCAAGTTCTCATTCAACGTGTATATAACGGCGTTGTGAATGATGAGATCGGCCTTTTCCTGTTTAATGGCGCAGCCTGATAATGCCATCAGGATGCATAGAAAGGTGATAATTCGAATGGACATGCAGCAATTATTTGAAACGAAGATACCAACTTGCGTGTTGGAAATCCATAAATTGATCACTACAGAACCATTTGCCCATGAACTTCAGATTGATTTCAATTCTTAGCGCATTCATATTATTCCTTGCCAGCTGCCAACCCCACCATCATTCCCACGTGGAAGAGAACGGTCCGGATATGCGTCCCAACGAGCATTTCTTTGCAATGAGGGGAACTAATGGAGAGCCTATGGACCTGGAGGAATTTAATGGAATAGGAAAGTTTCTCATTCAACGCGACAATCAGGTATTCAGGAGCAGCACTGCATCATGGACTCAGGAAGGGCCTTTCAATATTGGCGGACGTATCAATACTATAGCTGTGCATCCGCAAAATGAAGACATCATTCTCGTAGGATCAACAGCCGGAGGTGTTTTTCGGACCGACGACGGCGGCAATACCTGGGCGGCCTCATCGGATGAACTTGCTTACATGTCTATTGGCTGCATTGTTTTTGACTCTACAGATCCCAACGTCATATACCTAGGTACCGGAGACCCCAATATTTCAGGACTTCCCAGTATTGGAAATGGAGTATACAAGAGTACAGACGGAGGTATTAGTTGGGAGCAAATTGGACTGGAGAATGAGCGTATTATCAGCAGGATTATCGTACATCCTAACGATCCCAATGTACTCTTTGCCGGGGCAATGGGATTGCCGTTTGAGCGGGATGATTATCGGGGACTTTACCGTTCGAATGATGCAGGGGCAACATGGGAGCAAGTGCTCTTTGTTTCCGACGAAGCCGGTATTATTGATCTGGCTATTAATCAAGAGCATCCTGACACCTTATATGCCAGCAGTTGGAACCGAATCCGAAACAATACCGAGTCTATGATTACTGGTCCGGACGCTAAAATCTGGCGGAGTTTCGATGGCGGAGACAATTGGGAATCGCTCACCAACGGATTGCCTCAAGACACGATGAGCCGCATTGGAATCTGTGTTTTTGAGGATAATCCAGCTGTCTTATATGCCATTTATGTTGGAACCGACCAACAAATACATGATCTGTACAAATCAACCGACCATGGGGATAGCTGGAACCCATTTCCCTGGGATGTAAACCAAATGAACAATGCACTCGGTGGATTTGGTTGGTATTTTGGTCAGATCCGAGTCAACCCCAATGATGAAAATGAGGTAACCGTTCTCGGTGTAGACATGTACACGACTACTGATGGAGGCAACTCCTGGTTTATGTCGACACCTGTGTGGTGGGAGTACGATGTTCATGCCGACAAGCACGATATGATTTACACGTCATCGGGAGATATTCTGCTCGCAACTGACGGAGGGCTGTACCGAGCGGACTCCAATTTTGACAACTGGGTGGATATTGATGCTATCCCGAATTCCCAGATTTATCGAATTGGTCTGAATCCACATAATCCTGAATACTATACGGTAGGTTGTCAGGACAACGGAACCACTACGGGCAATGAATCAGCGGCGAATTCCTGGGTTCGTGATTATGGTGGCGATGGTTTCCAGGCGATTTATGATCCTTTGGATGAGTCTCTCAAGTATGCCGAAACGCAGAATGGCGGACTTGTATATAACGACGGTTTCGGCTGGTCGGGGTTCACCGGTGGCATCACTTCCAGTGACCGGGTAAATTGGGATGCGCCAATAATAATGTCTCCACACAACAATGAGGTTATGTACACAGCCACGTTCAGAGTGTACCGAAATCCTGCTGCGCCATACGGGTTTTGGAATCCAATTTCTGAAGACCTGACGGATGGGATTATTTATGGAGAGAATTTTCACACGATATCAGCACTTGAGGAGTCCCGAGTAACAGCAGGATTGTTGTACAGTGGAACTACTGATGGCAATGTATGGGTAAAAATGCCCGGGTCATTGGAATGGAGTAACGTGACTGGCAGTTTGCCCGAGCAATGGGTCACATCAATCAAGTCCTCACCAGAGAATGAGTCAAGCGTATGGGTCACACATTCGGGATATAAGAACAACGACCAGGTTGCCCATATTCACCGTTCTACAGACTATGGAGCCACCTGGACTGACGTTTCGGGAGACTTGCCCAATGTACCTGTGAACCATGTTGAAGTAGTCAATGACACCGTGTTGTGCATTGCAACGGATTTTGGAGTTTACTTCACAGACAACGGGGGCACAAACTGGGAGCGCGTGGGCAACAACATGCCTATGATTCCAGTATTTGATTTGGAAATTGATACCGTTCAACACAAATTGCTGGCAGGCACGTTCGCACGCTCCTTAATGAGCTTTCCAATGGATTCTCTTTGGATGTCGCCCGATATCATTACTGATATTGATGACCTCGCTGTAGAGCCAGCGCTGACAATCTGGCCGAATCCGTCACAAAATTTTGTCAATGTTATTCTACAGCCGTCAGATTCGGAATATCGATTGCACAATACCCGGGGTCAGGTTGTACGCCGAGGACACACCCTCGGAACCACAAACTTAAAAATTGACATTCAAGGACTTACGCCCGGCATGTACCATTTGGTCGTGCTTGGAAGTGATGAGACATATAAGGTAGAAACCCTTTTAGTACAGTAAAAGTCCTGCCAGCAGCTACAGAGTGGAATGAGTATTGGTGGCTGTTGATAACAATTATTCCACACATATATCTTGGGGTTGTCCATCCGTTATATTTGTTAGGAAGCCAAATTGAATCAGCGTATGGAATTTGAGGAGAGATGGGAGAACAGACAGAACGACAAAGAGATTTTGGATCGATATGAATCCATGAGATCGAGTGGTTCTTCTGTGTACTTCGATATTGATGAGTTGGAGCTCATCATCGAAAAATATTTCGAAAACAATCAACTTGACCGGGCAGTAGAGGTAATCCATCACGGGTTGGAATTGTTTCCTTCAAGCACATTGTTGCTGTTGCGGGAAGCACAGATACTTGCTGTAATGGGCAAATTATCCAAGGCCATTCCGAAACTGAAGCATTTGATCAAGCTAGAGCCCACCAATGATGAAATCTACTTATCACTAGCTTCTGTATACAGTCAGTTGCGAGATCACAAAAATGCAATCACTTATTATGCACGTGCATTCGAGTTGAGTGATGATTTTGTGCGCGATGATATCTACGTAGATATGTCGCTCGAATACCAGAGTATTGGTAAGTGGAATGAAGCCATTTCCATTTTACAGAAAGCCGTTAAAGCGAATCCGGAGAATGAAACAGCCACTTACGAGCTGGCGCATTGCTATGACGTGAGTGATCGTTTGGGGCTGGGGGTTCGTTTCTTCAATGAGTTTTTAGACGAACACCCCTACAGTTTCTCTGCCTGGTACAATTTGGGTCTGATGCATATGAAATTGGGCAATTTCGACAAAGCTGCTTCCGCGCTTGAGTTTTGCACCGCGATTGAATCAGAATTCACTCCGGCCCTACAAGACCTGGCGACCTGTTATTTTGAACTGGATGAATATGAACGTGCGGCTTCGGCGTTGTTGGATTTGATTGGATTAGAAGCTCCGGACTCAACCATTCTTACATTCTTAGGGGAGTGCTTCGAAAAGTTGGAGCTTTTTGAACGAGCGCTTGAGTACTACGATGAAGCCATCGAGCAGGATCAGTATTTCTTCGAAGCCTTTTTGGGCAAAGCCGTTGTTTTGGAAGAGCTTGGCAAGCCGGAAGAGAGCGTGGTGTATCTTGAACTGGCAAGTGAACTGGATGAATCAGGGCTATCAGCTACTCTTTTGGCGAATGCCTATGCTACCCACGGATCACGAGCACGGGCCATCAACACCTATAAACAGTTGAATAAGCGTTTGCCGCATTTTGAAGAAGGCTGGTTAGCACACATTCAATTCTTCGGAGAGCGCAAGGAATATGAGAATGCATTGGCTGTTGTTGAATTTGCGTTGACAGAAAATCCCCATTCAGGATCCCTACTCTATCGGAAAATTGCTTATTTGCATGCCCTTAATCAGGTCGATAAGGCCAGGGTGTTATTTGACTATGTCGTAGCATCCGGTTATCAGGAAATAGACGAGTTGCTGGAGTCATATCCGGAAATACTCAAGGATCCTGCCTTCGCCCTGCGCATCGAAGAAGAAATAAGCAAGTCATGAATTTCACCCTCAATCACCTTCCCGAACGAACTTCTCACCCCCGAGACAATGGCGTCACTATGGTCATGGACAAGGGACTCAGTGTTCGACAGGCTGAAAATTTCCTGGAAAACTGCGGTGAACTGGTAGACATTGTCAAGCTTGGATTTGGCACCAGTTACTTTGCTAAGAATCTCAAGCAGAAGATTGAAATATATCGCAATTCGAATATCAAGACCTACGTAGGAGGAACGCTTTTCGAAGCCTTTTACGTTCGGAACCAGTTGGACGATTTCAAGCGATTTGTGGATGACTTCGGAATGGACACTGTGGAGATCAGCGATGGATCGGTGACGATGCCTCATGACGAGAAGTGTGAAATGATTCATGACTTTTCTAAGAACTACCGTGTACTGAGTGAGGTTGGATCGAAGGAAGAAGGAATTCTCATTAGTCCGGCCAAATGGATTCGAATGATGAGCAACGAATTGGAAGCCGGAAGTTGGAAGGTAATCGCTGAAGCACGTGAAAGTGGAACGGTTGGTATTTACCGGCCAAATGGAACCGCACACGTCGTGCTGATTAACAAGATCCTCTCGAAAGTCAAATTGGAGGATATCTTGTGGGAAGCTCCTATTAAAAGTCAGCAGGTATGGTTCATCAAGCAATTTGGGGCCAATGTCAATTTGGGGAACATACCGGTGACTGAAGTCATACCTCTTGAATGTCTTCGTCTGGGACTTCGGGGTGATACGTTTAAAACGTTCCTGCCCGATTCACTACTGGAACTGTAAAGAAACCAAGTATTTTCATGAACTATATCTCTGCAAAGGAATTAAGCGAGCGCTTGAACAGCGGCGAAACTATTCAGATTATCGACGTCAGGGAATGCGACGAACAAGAAATTTGCGCGATTGAAGGGAATCATCATATCCCCATGGGCGACATTATTGAGCGTCATGGAGAAATCCGCACAGATATTCCCGTGGTGGTGCATTGTAAGAGCGGACAACGCAGCACTGCTGTGGTATTATCGCTTCAGAGCAAGTTTGGATTCCCCAATTTACTTAACCTCAACGGGGGCATTATGGCTTGGGCCGATGAGGTGGATCAATCGATGGAAAAGTACTAGATGACGGTAAAATTCAGAGAACATTTCGGCATCGCTGTGCGCGGACTGGCTATGGGAGCAGCAGACATTGTGCCCGGGGTTTCGGGTGGCACCATTGCTTTTATCACCGGTATCTATGAACGACTTCTCGAATCTTTAAGCAACATCAATTTTTCCTTGCTCACGACCCTTCGAAAGGCTGGACTTCGCGCCGCATGGGATCAGATTCATGGAGGATTCCTGCTCACCCTGTTTACCGGTATATTAATAAGTATCTTCTCACTGGCCACCATCATTCGCTTCTTTTTAGAACATCATGCTCACTTGCTATGGTCTTTCTTTTTTGGATTGGTCGGTGCCAGTATTTGGTTTGTAGGGAAGCAAGTTGGGAATTGGGGTGGACCACGAATTCTAGCGTTCGTCATTGGAGCTGTGGTCGCTTACGCCATCACAACCATTCCACCTTTGGGAACAGCGGATCAACTTTGGTATATATTACTATGTGGAGCTATTGCCATATGTGCCATGATCTTGCCCGGCATCTCCGGTAGCTTTATACTCTTGTTGTTGGGTGCGTATCCGGTGGTGATACAGGCCATTTCAGATTTAAACATCACCATACTCGGCACATTTGCCGCTGGTTGTGTTATAGGGTTATTGCTATTCAGCAAATTGCTCAACTGGATGTTCAAACATCATAAGCACACGACCATTGCTTCGCTCACGGGATTTTTACTTGGGTCAATGCCCAAAATATGGCCATGGAAGCAAAATGTGGAGTTGCTCTACACACATAGCGATGGTCGCGAGGAATGGCTCCAAACCAATGTCCTCCCGGGCGACTTCTCCCCTGACCCACAAGTCATGCTTTGTGTGGCGCTTGCTGTTTTGGGCTTTGGTCTGATTTTATTGATGGAACGCATTGCAATCAAGAACTAGGAAATGCGCACTTTCGGTCTGATCGGCAAATCGCTATCCCACAGTTTTTCCCCCTCTTACTTCTCCAACAAATTTGACAAGGAGCAAATCACCGATGCGCGTTATGAATTGTTTGAGTTGGAAAGCATTGATCAGTTACCTTCACTTTTGGCAGAACGACCGGATATCACGGGATTGAACGTCACCATTCCGTTCAAGTCGGAGGTGATTCCTTTTATGGATATACTGTCGGAAGAGGCCGAGGCCGTGGGTGCTGTCAACACGCTCGACTTGCGATCAGGAGTAATCGTGGGGCACAATACAGACATCGTTGGATTCCGCGAATCATTGATTCGCCATTTGCCGAATGGCTCACCTTCCCGGGCATTGATATTGGGAGACGGCGGAGCTTCTCGGGCTGTAACGTACGTGCTACGAAAACTCGAAATCCCCTATCAACTTATAACACGAAAAGGTGAACTTCGCTACTCGGATTTAACCGAGGATATGGTGAAAACCCATCCACTGATCATTAATACTACCCCCGTGGGAATGTTTCCCTTTGAAAATGACGCGCCTGATTTACCTTACCAAGCTATCGGTCAGAATCATGTTCTCTACGACCTCATTTACAACCCAGAGGAAACCCGTTTTCTGAAGAACGGCAGACTGAGGGGTGCATTGACTATGAATGGAATGGAAATGCTTCAGCTTCAGGCAGAGGCGGCTTGGAAAATCTGGAATTCATAATTCGAGGTCGCCCAAAACGTCCAGATTATCCAGATAACGATCCAGAATGGATTGCTCACGAACCACTTCGATATAATCCACCGAGCTAAGCCCCACTCGTTTCCACATTTCCACATAAAAACCGTGAAGCGAGAACAATGAGACTATATAACCGGTAAACATGCGATTGGCCAAAAACGTCCCGTCACACTTCAAAATCTGAAGCTGACGAACGGTGGACAATTTGGCGAATTCTTCCCGGTGCATCATTGGTACAATTTCATGATCTTAGCCGACATGCAAAAGTTTTGGCTCCTTCTTTTCATCTTAATGCCCGCCGTTTTAGTTGCGCAAGGAAGCGTAATACAACTACAGGGGGAATGGACCCTGAGCAGTCCGGATACTTCCCTTATTCTGAAAACGAATGAAGTACATTCGGTTCATGAGGCTCTTTGGAAGGCCGGGATGATTGCAGATCCCTATTATGGGGACAATGAAAAAGCATTGCAATGGATTGCTGAAATGGATTGGATTTTCACGAGTGAACCTTTCGATGTTTCCTTCGCGGATCCTGGCGTTGACAAGACCACCATTCGATTTGAATGCCTCGACACCTATGCTCAAGTATGGTTGAACGGAGCACTGATATTGGAAAGCGATAATTACTTTATTCCTCATGAAGTTGATATTCAGCCATTAGTCAGACCTGCAGTCAACACCCTTAAAATTGTTATCGAATCACCGTACCGCAAGGGACGCGAACAACTGTTGCAGCAGCAACATGCACTTCCGGGTGAAGCCATCAGGGCGGTGACAAGGAAACCACAGTTCCATTATGGTTGGGATTGGGGGCCCAAACTCACGACTTCGGGAATTCCGGGGCCTATTACAATACATACTTACTCCCAGCTTCAATTACTGGACACATATGAAAAACACCATTTCAACGACGACGGAAGTGTGGATGTCGTGATGCATTTGGCGTATGCTGTATTTAGAGAAACCCGGGGAACGCTCCGCATGAATTTTGGAAATCAGGCAGTGAATGAGGAGATTGACTGGAGCAACGGTGCGCATGAGATCGAGCTCAAGATTCATCTTGGGAAAGACGTACCCCGTTGGTGGCCGCATACGCACGGTGATCCTGCTTTGATGTCTGTGTCTGTAGAGTTTGAGGATGTAAACGGCAATATTCAGGTTCAGTATTCCGGAAAATCAGCCATTCGGCAAATGGTGCTTCGCACAGACAAGGATTCTATCGGTGAATCATTCACATTTGAAATCAACGGCATTCCGGTTTTCATGAAGGGTGCGAATTACATCCCACTCGACCTATTCACAGGGCAAATACACCCGGGTCAGTATGAAGAATTCCTTACTACCGTCAAAGAGTCGAACATGAATATGCTTCGGGTATGGGGTGGTGGCATTTACGAAACTGAGGAATTCTATTCACTATGTGATTCCCTTGGCATTTG
>JAGQVX010000110.1:0-2860 GCA_020437755.1 Flavobacteriales bacterium | reverse complement strand
GATTTCATGTTTGCCTGTGCCATGTACCCGGGAGACAAGGCATTCGCCAAAAGCGTATCGGACGAAGCCGAATTTCAGGTTCGCCGTCTGTCGCACCATCCCAGCGTAGTATTGTGGTGTGGGAATAACGAAAATTCGGAAGGCTGGGCGCGGTGGGGCTGGCAATCGGATTTAGGGTGGTGGGAACGACGACGAGTCGAAAAATCGTATCACCGTATATTCCATGATATCCTTCCCCAAAGAGTGGAAGCATACAGCGACTTGCCCTACTGGGAAAGCTCGCCGATGCTCGGCAGAGGAGATCCCGAACATGAATTTCGTGGTGATGCTCATTATTGGGGGGTATGGCATGATGCCGAACCCTTTGAAGTATTGGAGCAGCGCGTTCCCCGATTCATGAGTGAATTCGGATTCCAGTCGTTTCCCTCGATGCACACCATTGCCACTTTTACCGATACGGCCGATTTGAATCTGAGTAACCCCGATCTGCTCAATCACGAAAAGCACCCGCGCGGTATTTCGCTGATTAACCTCTATATGGAGCGGGATTTTGGAATAGTACCTCAATCTGTCGCCGACTACTCTATGCTGAGCAGGTTTCAGCAAGCAGTAGGCATTGGAAAGGGACTCAGAGCACATCGACGGAGTCAACCAACCTGCATGGGGACCTTGTATTGGCAGCTCAATGACTGCTGGCCGGTAGTTTCGTGGAGTTCAATGGAATATGACGGTCGAAAGAAACCCCTGCATTGGGAAGTTAAGCATGTATTTGCGCCCCAATTGCTCGATTGCACAATCGATTCAACGGGATTCAAAGCCTTTTTGATTGATGATCAATCTTCACTGAAAAGTGACTCAAATTCAATGTTGTTCGCATGCGAGCTTGTTCAATGCACCTTGAACGGCGATACATTGAAGCATATGCAATGGACACATGACTATCTTGGACTGCCCTCCGAGGAAGTGGGAAATGTTCCATTGGATTCATTGATTGTCGACCGTTTTCCTACTTCATACTATTCGTTGCAATTAGCACAACATGGCACGAAGCAATTCGAATGTCATGGGCTGTTCGCATCATATAAAATAGCTGAATTGAGACAGCCCAAGATTGACGGGAAAGTCTTTGTTTTGACGAATCAGAATCAAGTTATAATTGCGATAACGGCTGATCAATATGTATCCGGATTATGGTTTGAATCAAAGATTGGAGGAACATTTTCCGACAACTACATTGATCTTATACCCAATGTGGGAAAGGCCATCCGGTTCATGCCTGTGTCTGAGAACTGGAGTTCCGAGCTAGGCATTCCAGAGGGAATTACAACGATTGACCTGGAAGACAATCCCTTTTTTGAAGTACAAAGTATCAACACCCTACTTCACCAAGATATTGACTAAATACTTGATTTTGTGTAATTTGCACAAAAGCCTACCGATGCGTCACCTCATACTACTCGCCTCATTTTTGTTTTCCGCTGTGGGATTCAGGGGACAGGATATAACCTGGACGGAGCATATCGCTCCTATGATTTATGAGAATTGTTCGCACTGTCACAGAGAGGTTTCCGTTGCCCCGTTTCCGCTGTTGAGCTATGACGATGTGGATGATCATGCCTTAAGTATGTATTTTGCCATGGAGGAAAGACATATGCCCCCTTGGCCTGCTGATCCGGATTACCGGCATTTTCTTGGGGAAACGGTATTGACTGATCAACAGATTGCCGATTTTCTTACCTGGATAGAAAGCGGAAAGCCTTATGGTGATCCTGATTTGGAACCATTACCTCCGATTTTTAACGACCAGGGCTCAGTTTTGGGATCGGTAGACTACACGTTTGAAATTGAACCTTACACCCTGCAATATAACACTGATGAAACACGGTGGTTTGTTATTGACCCAGGTTTTGAGCAGACTGTTTACATCAATAAAATTGAGGTTATTCCTGATCCGCAAGCGGCAGCTCACCATATAGACATTTCGCTTGATTTGACATCAACGTCAATGAACTACGATAGCCAAGACCCCCTTCCCGGATTCAATTCTTCAACGGGCGCACCGAACTACAGCTATTACATGAACGCATGGCAGCCCGGAGCCGGTCCGGCTATTTATCCGGAAAACTGGGGAATCGAGGTGCCTCCGGGGGCGCACTTTGTGATGGAAGTTCACTATGGCCCGGGGTTCGCTGAGACTATTGACCATACTAAGATCAACTTTGAATTTGTGGAGAATGTTGAAGAAGTCAGGCCCGTTCATGCGAGCTGGATGTTGGGAACATTCAATATGACTAATGGTCCATTGTATATCCCTGCCAACACGAGTGCGCAGTTCTATCAGCAAACGGCATCGCTCTCATCTCCTTTGTCACTCATTGCTATATGCCCTCATATGCATCTTATTGGGCGGGAGTATGAAGTATGGTTTGAGACTTGGGACGGAATTGAGGTGCCATTGATTAGCATTCCACAGTGGGACTTTCACTGGCAGTTTTACTACTACTTTGAGCAAATCCAAATGGTACCTGCCGGAGCTAAAATTCATGGACGCGGTCTTTATGATAATTCAGAAGACAATCCTTATAACCCCAACAATCCGCCGATTGACGTGTGGAACGGCCCAAATACAACGGACGAAATGTTCCTCTGTTATTTCATTCATGCCAACTATGAGGAAGGAGATGAAAATTTGTCGGTTGAATGGGTAAATGTAGGCGTTGATGAGCCTTCGAATCGACCCATTCCTGAGTGGGATCTTCACCCCAATCCGGCGAATACTGACACTTTTATTACCGGCTTTGTAGGTTCCGAGGACCTTACTGTGGAAATCACATCGATTTCCGGTGAATGTCAGTTTTAT
>JAGQVX010000010.1 GCA_020437755.1 Flavobacteriales bacterium | reverse complement strand
CTGGCCCTGATGGGATTTCCCATTTCACCCGCGTTCATTGGCGTAGAACTCTTGCTCAACGGCATTTCTACAAGTGCTTACTGGATATTGATTCTGTTCCTCCTGGCTTTTTGGATCAATGGATTGGTCATGATTCGTATGTATTCCAGGGTGTTTCTCGGACCGCATGTCAAAACCTATCACACGCAGGCCCGAAAAACCTCCTGAAACGTTTCAATCCGAACTAGTCGAGGTGATAGATTTCCATGATTTTGGAAAGAACCTTTGGAAAGTCAATGTTCAAATCAATCAGCTTTCCTGTTTTGATGTCAAATACCCAGCCATGGACGGTTATTTCACGGTCGCGAAAAGCACGTTGCACTGCCGATGTTTTGATAATATTGATGCATTGTTCCTGAACGTTCAACTCCACCAGGCGGTCATAGCGAGCATTTTCGTCTTCAATCTTATTCAGTTCCTCCATGTGCATCCTGTACACATCACGGATGTTTCGCAACCATGGATTGAGAATTCCCAGGTCCTTTGATTCCATGGCGGCCTTCACTCCACCGCACAGGTAGTGTCCGCATACAACTACATGCCTCACTTCCAGGTGGGTTACGGCATACTCAATTACCGACATCACATTGATATCCGTATTGGGAACCATGTTGGCGATATTCCGGTGAACGAAAGCCTCTCCGGGTTCAATGCCCATAATTTCTTCGGCCGTTACGCGGCTATCTGAACATCCTACGTACAAAATCTCCGGACTTTGTCCTGAAGACATTTTGTTGAAGTACGCGCTGTCCATGCTCAATTTTTCCTTCACCCATTCTTGGTTTCGGGTAAAAACATTTTCAATATTCATATGGTGTGGTTTGAGGTATACGGATTAAAGTCCTGGTTCGAATGAATAGTTCATTGGGCCCATTTCTGTCGGGGCAAGATAGGGACTTTGCATTTTTAAGTGGGAATCCGTTCCCAACAATATGCTTTTTTAACAGCCTTTTCCGAATGGACTGGGAATCAATTGTTCCATCAGCAACGCCGTTCCTGTTTTTCGATCAAGGGAGGTATAGGGCACATCCACAATGTAAATCGGAACTTCAATAAACGGATAGAAATGGATAGCTTTACCCGCAAAACGTGGAAGCTCTTTCCGATGAATCCCTGGGCACAAAGTACATCCGTTGAACGCAGATTTATCCTTATTGCAGGCGCAGTGATGGTGCTTTTCTATGTTCTTCAGGTAATCAATGGCCGCAATGATTTATTTGATTTTCAAGTGTACTATGGAGCCGCTTCCGAGTTGATTCAGGGAGGAGAGCCATACGGCAAATGGTATGGTCTGGACTCCGGCATATATAAGTACTCTCCCATTTCCATCTGGATTTTTGTGCCGCTGGCGTTGCTTCCCTTTCAATGGGCAGCAGCGATCTATTACGTTTTTGTGGTATGGGCAATTTTGGCTGTTTTGGTGTTCCTTTTTCGCCGCACACAGCACTGTTTTTTGTCGGCCGCTTATCACCCGCTCGCTATGATTTTGGTATGCGTGGTGCTTTCAGATGTATTGATCCGTGAACTCCACCTGGGCAATATCAATATGATTTTGTTGGGCTTGTTTTTATGGGCCATTCGGCAAATGGAAACCGGGCGTCCCCACCTCTCGGGTTGGTTGATTGCTTTGGGCATATTAATCAAGCCTCACTTTGTGATTCTCCTACCATGGCTGGTAATGCGCGGCAAATGGAGGGTTTTGGGTACCTCATTGACCGGTGTTGTGGCCGGTTTGTTTATACCGGCAGTAGTCCACGGATGGCAAGGCAACAGGGCACTGCTCGAGGGCTGGCAGCAAGCGCTGGGTAAACACAACGTTGACTTATGGGATAGCCCCAACACTCTTTTTGGTATGGTGAACCACGCTTTTTTAGAGCCGTTTGGGGTACAAGCAGGGTGGTGGCTGCCGGTCGCAGTAATCTTACTGGCCGGTGGTGGCTATTTCCTGTGGATGCGACATCATGGGTGGAAGGATGTACCTCTTTCCCGACAATACCTGGAAGTCATGGTCTTGATAGGGATGATCCCATTGCTCACCCATACCGATACCGAGCACTTTCTGTTTAGCGCGCCTTTGCTCGTATTGTTGGCAGGTGTTCTATTTGATCGCAGGTTGTCCATTTGGCTTTATGCCACCTTATTCCTGATCATAGGAATCCCTTATTATCTCAATTCACCCGACTTCCTGGGAGCTTCAGGAGCCGCCTTTATGGACAACAGCGGGTTATTGGGATTATCATGTACCATCTTCCTCCTGGCGTCGTTATTCGTGGTAAGGTTTTTGCCAAAAAGGGGCTGCTAACGCGCCAATCTTGAAAAGGTTTAATAAGCGGGTACATTCTGAAAACGCGTACTAGTACTTTAGAGGAACATTTTTCGTCCCATCATATTATGAAGAAATTACTTGGTCTGATCGTCATGAGTATGCTGTGTATCAGCATGTTTGCTCAACCCGGATACTCCATCAACGATAAGAAAGCCATTAAGATGTATGAGGAAGCTCAGCAGGCCTACAACCTGTACTACTATGTAGAGGCCGAAAGCCTGCTCAATGATGCTTTATCTCGAAACGACCAGTTTATTGAGGCGCACCTGTTGCTTGCTCAGGTTTATGCAGACAAGAACCGGAATGCAGAGGCGATTACGTCGTTGGAAAATGCCGTTGCAATTGATCCGGGGTATTTTCCATTGGCCTATTATTTTTTGGGGGAAATGTACCTTATTGAAGGGCAATATGCGGAGAGCAGGGCCAGTTTTACACGATTTCTCGACGGACCGGTACGTGACGTTACACAACGTGATCGGGCGACATTGGGTATCGCCAGTTGTGACTTTGCCGTGGAAGCCATGAACAATCCCGTTCCATTCGATCCCATCAACCTGGGGCCGGGCGTAAACACTGCTGATCCGGAATACTATCCTTGTCTGACCGCCGACGACGCCACCTTGCTTTTTACCCGCGAAGTATCACATCCCATGGCCATGCGTGGCCGACAAGAGGATTTCTTTGTTTCTCACAGCAGTGGCGATCAATGGGAGCAGGCAACCAATATTGCTGAGATCAACACACTTATGAATGAAGGCGCACCTACTTTATCGCAAGACGGGCAAGTGCTCATTTTTACAGCTTGTGAAATTGAGGGACAATGGGGTGATGGCCGTAATGGATTGGGCAGTTGTGACCTGTTCTTTTCGTACAAAATTGGCAATATGTGGAGTAAAGCCAGCAACCTGGGCGAACGTGTAAATAGTTATTCGTGGGATTCACAACCTAGTCTGGCAGCAGATGGCCGAACCTTGTATTTCGTGCGCGGCAAGTCGTCGCCTTCGGGTATAAAGGAGCAGGATATTTGGGTGTCTCATTTGGGGGAAGATCAGGTATGGGAAAAACCTAAACGTTTGCCGGGGGCGGTAAATACTCCTTTTGAGGAAGAATCGGTATTGATTCATCCCGATGGACAAACACTTTATTTTTCGAGCAATGGACACCCGGGAATGGGAGGATTGGACATTTTCATGTCGCGTTTGCAACCCGATGGCACATGGGGTACACCAGTGAATCTTGGTTATCCCATCAACACCAATGGTAATGAAAACAGCTTGTTGGTATCGGCTTCGGGAGAATTGGCCTATTTCGCCTCGGATCGCGAGGGAGGGTATGGCTCTCTTGACCTATACTACTTCACCATGCCCGAGCAGTTTCGTCCGGTACCCGTGACGTACGCCAAAGGGGTAGTATTTGACGCCACATCATTTAAAAAATTGGAAGCCCGGGTTCAGGTGATTGATTTGGAAACGGGAAAGGTAGTAGCGGAGAGCTACTCAAATCCCAAATCGGGTGAATTTCTCGTGTGCCTCCCTGCCGATCACGACTATGCACTCAACGCGAGTAGGGAAGGGTACTTGTTTTATTCAGCCAATTTCAGTCTCACCGCCAACGAAGACGCCACTCCCTACACGCTTGAAGCCCCGCTGGAGAAGGTTCGTCCGGGAAACAAAGTCGTCATGAACAACATTTTCTTTGACACGGACAAGTACGATTTGAAACCTCAATCGATGGTGGAGTTGAATAAGCTGGTAGAGTTCCTGATATTGAACCGACATACACGCGTCGAAATTGGTGGTCATACTGATGATATTGGAAGTGAGGCCGACAACCAATTGCTCAGCGAGCGTCGGGCACAGGCGGTTGTTGACTATGTGGTATCCAAAGGCATAGAGCCTTTCCGCCTGGTAGCTAAAGGATATGGTGAAAGCCAGCCTGTTGTGCCCAATTCAGACGATGCCTCCCGGGCGAAGAATCGAAGGACGGAGTTTATGGTTGTGGAATAGGTGATGGAAAGTTGGTTTATCTGCCAGAATTGTTAGCTTTAAGGACTTATTTATAAGGACCTTAATTATAACCAATGTATTACCACCCCTATTTACGCCGGGTCTTCCTCCTGTGCGTAGTCCTCATTTCTCATTCACTGAGGGGACAAACAACCTATTTTGTAACCGAAACCGGGGCAGGAACCATGGATGGCTCATCTTGGTTCAACGCGTCAAATAGCATCCAACAAATGATCGACATCGCTGCCTCAGGCGATGAAGTGTGGGTAGCCCAGGGAAACTACCATCCCGGGACAAGTGAAACCGACTCTTACATCATGAAAGATGGAGTAAGTCTGTATGGTGGTTTCCAGGGAACGGAGTCACAGCTTCAACAACGTGATTGGACAACCTACATTACACGACTTAACGGCGACTTGAATGATGATGACGTTTTCGGTCTGGGCCTATGGTATTCAGGTTGGGATATCACCACTGCCAATAGCAATGTTCTTGTACTGGCGCAATCCATTGGGGCCGGAACAACCATTGACGGTTTTCGAATCGAGTCGGGCTATACTACCACAACGTATCAAGCTTCGGGATTGATCATCGATAACTCTGCTTTGGAGGTGGCCAACTGCACGTTTTACCGAAATTTCTGCTATTTCGGACAGGGGGCAGGGGTGAGTATCATCAACAATGCTGCTCCCCATATTACGGGTTGTACATTCCATCAAAACCTGGGTCAATACTCCAAGGGCGTAGGTATTCACATCACATCATCGGCTGATTTTACAATTGAAAACACTGAGTTTATAGACAATAGGGGATTGGCTACCGATGTTGGGCCCAACAATGGCGTTGCGATATGCCATTATGTAGGAGCTGGAAACCTTACCGTACGGCGCTGTAATTTTATAGATAATACAGCTGCCCGATACGGCGTACTCGGCAATCAGGCAGATTATGGCGGTGCTATTTCAAGTTATGGTGTAAGTCTTCAAGTAGAAGATTGCAACTTCATCGGGAATTCAGCAAATTATGGTGGGGCAGTCTATGTATTAAAAGATGCGACCATAGTAAATTGTCTCTTTGCCGAAAATTTTGCGTGGGGACTGCAGAGCTCAGTTGGTTTCGATGTGGGAGATGTGGGATCGGCAATCCTGGCTTCTTCGTTTAGCGGATCGACATGTAATATTATCAATTGTACCATAGCCAATAATACTGCCGGAGAAGGCGCAGTGGCCGCTTTTCAGCAAGCAAATCTCGTCATCTTGAACAGTATAATTCATGGTAACACAGCTACAGGAACTGAAGTGACCACCTTCAAAGCTCAGGTGAGCGGCAATAACGACATTGAGTACAGTTGCATTGAAGGTTTGCTGGAGCCCGAGCCGGGGGAGGATCCACCCGATCCCGAAAACTTTCCGGGTTGCCTGGATACCGATCCGCTGCTGAATGACGGAACTTCAACGTATTATTTGTCCGACGTTTCACCGTGCATCGATGCCGGAAGCAATGCTCACTATAATGGGGTGGGGGGTAGTGTGGATTTGGATGGAAATGATCGATGGTTTGATGATCCATCTACGCCCGATACGGGTGCTGGAAGTGCCCCTGTTATTGACATGGGAGCATTTGAGTTCACGGTCGCAGGGCCTACTTGTCAGGGCGATTTCAATGGCGATGGTATGGTGAATGGAGCTGACTTGCTGCTGATGCTTGCCGGATTCGGTTGTCTGGCCGACTGTCCAACCGAGATTGACGGCGTTCCGGGAATCTCAACCAATGATTTGATTATTTTCCTTGGCTTCTTTGGAAATACGTGTGACTAAAAAGCGTATCCAAACTTCAATCCGGCGTACCAATATCTGCCGGGAGCCGGATTGTAGTATTTCCCTCCAACTGCGTTGATCGCCGCGAAACCGGAATAGGGAGTGTCCAGCACATTGTTCAGACCGCCGTGGATTTCGTATTGAAATCCCCCAAAATTCCCTTCATGTGCAGCGCGTATATTAAGGATATGATAGGCGTCCGACCACTGGGTATTGCCATCGTCCAGGGGCATGGTGTCATACCAATAGTGTCTGATATTCAGCGCAAAATACCGTGTGAAATTCAGGTCAAGCTGCTGAGCCAATGTGTTTCGCGAAACTCCGGGGAGGTAGTTGTCGCGCAGGTTTCCCTCTCCCTGAGCATAGTCTGTAAATTGGTAGTCTTGTGAGGCATACGCCAAATGATATTCCAGTCTGTTGATCCAATAAGCGTTGTTTTGAACGAGGATCAACCGCGTGACCAACTCGACACCGTTTTGCTGGATGCTACCTACATTGTGGAATTGACCATCGCTCAAAGGCACAAGTGCATTCCGGATAGCAAAACGATAGGTGGCAAGCTGAGTATGTACCCGATTCTCCCACCAACTGCCACGCATTCCTACTTCGAAATTTTTGCCTCGTTCGGCTTGAAGCGCGGTGTTGAATGCTCCGCTTTCCACATCAATAACATCAAAAAGCGTGGGTATCGCATTTCCCATGCTCCATTGGGCATAGCCATTCAAATGATTCCCAAAACGCTGGTTCACGCCGACTCTGGGCAACCAGGCATTGCCAAATTCCAAATCTACATTGAGCGGTACCGAAGGTTCAGCATAGTACACTCCCTTGTTTCTGTATTCCGTTGAAGCATTGGAGACTCCGAGTTCAACATGCGTTCCCCACCTGAAGTGATTATAAGAGACCTGGCCAAAAAGCAAGGAAGCCACATTTTTCGTTTGGTTGAAATATTTGGCTTGTCCAATAGTATAACCTTCATAACCGTACTCCCTGATTTCCCATCGCTCGGTTTGGAACTCACCTCCAGCCTGGACCTCGAGCTGCTGTCTGTCCCAATTTGCGGTTGACCACTTGAACACGCTGCGCGCGCCATAACCCGTGGCCGACTCATCTTTGTAACCGTTGAAAAAGGGTGAAGTGCCATATGGGTTCTCCTTGGATGTCCAATAGGTGAACAATACGGTTTCGTTGGTGAGATGGTCGAGAATCCTGAACATTTGATTGAAACCAAACATCGTTCGATCCCGATACACCGCAGCATCAATACTATCGCTAAAGGCAACTGCTTGCGTTGGATCTGTATTGAACTGATCATGTGTTAAGCCGCCCGGCAATCCCCAGTTGCCATGATAATACAGGGCCAACAGACGGGCTCGGTATCGATCTCCCGGCACAAATTGTCCCACGACAGTCACTTGGTCTTTCGAATTGGACTCCTGGTTTCGGTAGCCATCTGATTCCTGATGGACTGCCGAAACACGAATGGCGGTCTTCGGGGATTGTACCCCTCCCCACACGTTGGTTTTAAGATATCCAAAATCACCTACAACGCTTTGCTGGCCTGCGTAAGCTCCAAGTGTGTCGATATTGGTCCATTTGGAGCGAAAGTGGAGTACACCACCATTCCCGGAGCCATAAATGGTTCCCGCGGGACCTTTGATTACCTCGACCTGACTCAGGTCATTAGGCTCCACAATTTCCATGGGTGTATGACCATCCGGACCGGTGAGGGGGATGCCATCGTAATACATTTTGACATTGCGGATAGCGAATGGAGATCGATAAGAACTACCACGAATGCTGAGTCTGCGACTTCCGCCCATACCGCGTTCTTCGTATTGTACACCCGGTAAGAGTTCCAGACTGCTTTTCAGACTCGATTGATCGGCAATGGAAATTTGCGACTGTTCGAGTACCTCAACAGTTGCAGTGGCCTTATCCTGCCGACCTTTGGTACCCGTACCTTCAATGTAGCTGTAGCCTGTGTAATGCGTTATGGGCAATACCTGGATGATGTGGTAGATGGAGTCGGTCGAAAACCCAATACGCTGCGCGTAGTTGATGTGGCTCAAGGAAGCATACGCAGGCACTTTCATTACTTCCACCTTGAAGCGCCCCTCATTATCAGTGATTACACCACAATTATCGAAGGTAAGCACGGCGCCCACCACAGGCGATTGGGTATTGAAATCTCGAATCTCTCCGCGCAATGTATGCTGAGCTGAAAGACCAAAAACAAACAAACAGCCCAAGAGAACCAAGGCTGTTTGCAAGTAGTTTTGTGAGGTGAGTGTCATCGACTACTTGACAATGAAGGTGCGTGTTACAGTGCCGTATTGAGTGGTCGATTTCACGTAGTACTGACCGGGAGCAAGATCATCGCCGTTGATTTGAACGGCACTGCCGTCCAAAATCTCGTTGCGGATCAATTGTCCTGTAAAGCTATAGATCATGTAGTTGGTCCCAATGAATTCAGGTGAGAACTCGATGGTAGCGCGTCCTTCTACCGGATTGGGGTACACCTCAATGTTTTGGTTTGAATGAGCTGCAGGAGATTTAACTGCAGTGAAGTCTTCATTTACAAAGTGCTTGATAATGTTCGGACCGGAACCGGGGTAAGAGGTACCATTGAACGCGACATAAATAGACCCATCATACGGATTTACACAAATATCGCGGATTCGCTGGTTGAACGATGAGAAGAACTGCTGCTCGCTGTCGACTTCCATACCATCGTCGCTCATGTGGAGGATGGAAAGGCGCTCATACTGTCCGCCTAAACCACCCAGAACCGACATAAGTACTGAGTTTTCCCATTCGGGGATCGCAGGGTGGTTGTAGTATTCAATGCCGTTTACAGCAACGCAGGGAGACCATTCCTTGAGCGGTTCACGAACGTTGTTTGCTTCACAGAAGGTTTGTTCACTTGCCGTATTGCATGCTCCTTCCACGTTAGGCCATCCATAGTTGCGATTGGCCTCGATGATATTGAACTCATCGCTGTTGGACTGTCCGTGTTCCGATGCATAAATGATTCCGTTCGGACCGTTGCACAGTCCCTGTGAATTGCGGTGACCGAAGCTGTAAACATAGCTCGTTGGGTCAGGGTTGTCGTCGGGAATGGAACCATCCAAATTGATGCGAAGAGTCTTGCCATTGAGGGCATTAATATTTTGAGAAGACACCCCTCCGTCTCCTGTGTCCCCGGTAGTCATGAGGATTTTATTGTCGGGAGTGATGATGATTCGGCTGCCGTTGTGGATTCCGCCGGCTACAATTTCGTCGACCAATATGGTTTCGTTAACGAGTTCAGTGCCGTTCCATTCCCAGGCTGAAAGGCGCTCTTCTCCGCTCCAAACACTTCCCGAATTGTATACGAGGTAAACTGTTGGAGTGTTCGGGAAATCCGGATGCAGGGCCATCCCCAGCAATCCGGGCTCTGAGGAACCGTCGCCGGTTACGGTTATGGAGAGTACTTCCGTGTAGTTTCCGGTTGCCGGATCAATTCGGAGGACTTTTCCGGTTCGCAGCGTTGCCCAGATGTAATCGTCTTGACCCCACAGAATTTCCCAAGGAAGGTTAACACCTGTGACTAAATCATATTCTGTCAATGTAGTGTTGGGACCAACTTCCCATTCGGTCTGCGCTTGAGCCAAAGGCATGGTGGCGCAGAATCCCAGAAATAAAAGCGTGAAAATTTTCCTGTTCATCTTGCAGTGGTTTATGGGGCTAAAGATAAATCAATTCTCGTGGAAAGGGAAGAGGTAAGATTGGCAATCCTCGAGAGGGGTGGGAAAGCTAAGCAACCTTCTGATCGACACAACCCAAAAACGCGAAAAAGAAAAAGGGAGCACGTGGCTCCCTTTAACTCATTTATAGAGGAATAGATTATTCTACAACAAAAAGTTGAGTTGCACATTTGCCCTCGTGGCAAGAGTTGAAGATGTAAGTACCCGAGTTGAGCAATGATACATCCACAGATACTTGCATCGAAGTAGCCTTTCCAGAGGAAATTTGACGGCCCGAAAGGTCGGTCACCTCATACGTCGCACCCACATTCATACCCAATACAAAGATTTGGTCATTTGCGGGATTGGGGTACAAAGTAATGCTGGGAGCATTCGAGTCATTGATGCTGAAACCAAACTCAATAGTGATTTCGATATAGTTTTCAGACACCTCATGGCAACCGAAAGATGCAAGATCATCAATGGTCTCGCCATCAATCCAACTCAGGTCCAGCCAATGGCTCACACCATACACCCGTACTATATCATATAAGGCAAACATTGTGTTATCAAAGTCATAATCAGCAGCAATAAGTTCAATCATTACATTGTTTTCATCCGTCAGCATGTAGGAGTATTCTTCAACAGATTCGGAATCATTGACTATATTGAGTACATCAGGATCGCCTTCAATAATTATGGAAACAGATGTTTGTCCGTCCGATGTTTCTATAGATCCACCATCGATTTCATGAAGCGTAAAGTCGATAGAGTTTGACGATAATTGCGCACACCCATCACTCAGATCTTCAGAAATATTCACTCCAATCGCAGCCAGCAAGTTTCCTGTCCAAGACAACCCGTAAACATGATAAATCCCGGGAATGGCGGAAACGAAATCATATTCACTATCCACAATTTGGATAATTGATCCACTTTCGTCCACAATGAGGTAGGCATATTCTGCACCCGACAAAGAGGTGGTGCTGAATTCCACGAAACCCAGATTGGTGCAGATGTCGGCGGCCGTTGTACCATCAATGGTCATAACCTCACCTCCGTCAACTTCTGTAACATTGATGGTCATGAAGTTCTCCGACCATTCGAAACATTGATCCGCAGGATCCATGTCCATGATGTTGTCTCCCGGCATGATCGTAGTAATGTTGGCATAGCTCAATCCGTACACACGATAGGTGCCTTCCGCATATCCAGAGAAGTCAAAGCTTACGCCGTCAACCCATTCGATGAGGAGATCATCCACGTCGGTTATGGCCAGACTATACGCCAGGTTTGATCCAGAGTTGTTGGCGAAATCGATCATGCTTCCCGAGCATACATTGAGCTCCGTTTCTCCATTCACGTCGAGCATACCACCTTCGGGTGAGTGCGTGATGACCAAAGCATACGAATCGGAAATAGCATAGCATCCTGTACTGGCCGGATTGTCGAAAAAGTTCATACCCGTTCCCAGCAGGAAGTCGCCGGTGAAGGATACTCCGTAGATCTGACACATGGCGTTGGCCATGAATCCGAAGTTGTTTTCGTTACCGGTTATGACCTCGAGAATGATTCCATTCTCAACAACAACATACATGTAGGCTGCTCCCGATTCGGAGGTGTTGATGAAAGAGTAGTTGGTTTCATTGTCGCCAAAGCAGGCATACGCCAAAGTCGATCCATCAGTAAGCGTAACATCGCCACCATCCACAAATTCGCGGTTGATGGTGATGAAGTTGGATGATAACTCGAAACAATCATCGGCCAGGTTACCATCGTCGAGGTTATCACCTTCTTGAACGGTAAGGTTGCCGGCATAGGACAAACCGTAAACCAGACAGATTCCCGGATCGTCATTGTCGAAATCGTAAGTGGTTCCGCTGACGAATCCAAGTACCACATTGTTGAAATCAGTAATAATGTATTGGTAGGTTTCTTCAGACCCCGAGTTTGTTGCAAATTCCAGAACATCGGCTTCACCATCCATTACACATACGCTTGCGTTGGTCGATTCGTCGGAAAGCGATACCATGCCTCCCTCGCACACTGCAGTGCTAACATTGGGATCACAAATCGTTGGAGTAGTGTACAACACCCAGTTCGATGCGGCATATCCATTGCCATCCACGCCAATTGATTGTCCGGCTGCCATGGCAGGAGCAAATGCACCGGTTGTCCAAACGCCACCGGCTACTGCGGTTGAAGATCGGAAGTGTCCGGTTGAACCCCATTCCACGTAATCCACAATAGCTGCAGAACTCGCGTAGTTAGGAGAGCTGTACAGACCACACTCACCATCTGCCGCGCTAATACCAAAACCTTCAATGGCTACATATTCGCCCGGAGCCAGGTTGAGACTCCCGCACACCACTGTAAGTGTGCTCAATTGATCGTAAGTAGGAAAATTACACAGCCAATAACTCGAAATATTCACGGTCATTGCGCTGGTATTGTACATATCACCATCTCCGAGATCTACACGTACTTCGGTAATATGGATTTGCCCACGGAGCATTGAAACGGTTAAAACACATAAAAAAGTAGATAGTAGAAGTTTGTATTTCATACCTGAAATTTGATGGTTATTACATGCTGTTTACAAGGCGGGAAGCCAGAAACTAAACTCAGTTCCACGATGCAGTTGGCTTTTCACCTGGATCATACTGCCGTGCAATTCAATCATTTTTCGTGAAATGGCAAGGCCAAGTCCGGTGCCATTCTTGGTATCGTGGTCGCCCCCTTTATAATAGCGGTCAAAGATAAAGGGAAGATCAGCTTCTGCAATGCCCTTTCCACTGTCGCTGACCTTGATATTCAAACGATCGTTCTCCATTTGTTGGATTTCGATGGTGATCGTATCGCCCCCCTCGCAAAACTTCAGACTGTTGTCCACGAGGTTCTGCAGTACCCGGTCGATCATGGCAGTGTCGGCATTCGCCAAAGGGAGTTCCTTGCTGTAGATGGTGTTGAGGTGGATCCCTTTGTCTTGAGCCATCAGTCGGTATTTGCTGGCGATATCATGTACGAGTTCGGCTATATTCACGGGTTCCAGGCGGGGCTGCACCACCCCGGCTTCGAGCTTGGATAGTTCAAACAAGTCGTTCACGAGCTTCTTCAGCTTGATGACATTCTTATTGATGATTCCCAGGTATTCCTGTTGCTGTTCCTGAGTTAGATCGCTCTGCATACTCAGCAGCTCGCAAAATCCCTGGATGGAAGAAATAGGAGTGCGCAGGTCGTGGCTAATATTTGCAACGAGTTCCTGACGCAGGCGGTCAACACTCTTCAGGTCTTCTATTTGGCGCTGTATGGTGTCGGCCATTTCATTAAAGGTCTGGGTCATATCAGCCAATTCGCGATTTTGGATATTGATGCGGGCCGAATGATCTCCATCGCGGAATGTGCGCATTTGTTGAATGACGTGTCTCAACTGCCGGGTAATCAGCCAAATAAGGCCCAGGCCAATGAGGGTAGCAATCACCAGGATGACCACAAAACTCCTGAAACTCAAATTGAGGATATAGGATCCAAACATCATATCGGCGGCCGACTGGTATTCCTGGCTGGCGAGGACAATGTATATGTAGCCTTGCACTTGTCCGTTTCGTTCAATCGGGGCGGCTGAGAAGATTTTGGTTGAACCGGGTGTGCGTGGGTCATCGCCATATAATACGCCATCCGGCAAATGGTCAACGAATGCCTTGATGGGTTCCAGGTCCACCTGTTTGAGCTTGACCACTTTGTCGGGCGCTGCATAATTGAGAATGGCTCCTTTCTCATCCAGAAGGTACACTTCCACGCTGGGGTTGATAACCATCATGGAGTGCATAATGTCCTGAATAGCCGCGTCGGTAGAGGATGAATCAAGCAAGGGAGCTATCATCGATACCGTATTGGCCGCCAGGTCTTTGTCGAGGTGTTGTGTGACTTCCAGCGAATATTCGCGGGCTGCCCGAACGGATAAAATCAGGTTTATTCCGCTAACGATAAGCAGCAGTCCAAAGAAGAGCAGAGCGAGTTTGGTAAAGAGGCGTATGGATTTCATAGCGGAAGTTTAGAATTCACGGAAGCGGTATCCCACTCCCCATGCGGTAAGGATAAACCGCGGATCGTTCATGTCATCTTCAATTTTACCCCGTAGTCGGTTAATGTGACTGTTGACGGTATGTTCGTAGCCTTCGAAGTCATAATTCCACACTTCATTGAGCAAATCCATACGCGAATAAGTTCTACCCGGGTTGCTGGCCATTAAGACAAGCAATTCAAATTCTTTCGGGGTCAGCGAAATGCGTTCACCGTTTTTACGCACGATGCGATTTGCCGAATCGATGTGCAGGTTGTCGATTTCGATAATCCTGTGCGAAGCACCATTTGGCGAATGCCTCACTCCCTCAACCCTGCGCATAATGGCCTTGATGCGCGCCTCAAGTTCCCGCACCGAAAATGGCTTGGTCATGTAGTCATCTGCACCGGTTTCCAGACCAACAACCTTATCGATTTCCTCGCTTTTACTTGTAAGCATGAGGATAGGTGAATTGACCTTTTCAATGCGCAATTGGCGACAAACCTCGAAACCATCCATTGAGGGAAGCATGATATCGAGAATAATCATATCATACTCATTTTCAATCCCTTTCAGCAGCCCATCTTTGCCATCGAAGGCCAAGGTAGTTTGAAACCCCATGTTGGTGAGGTGGATTTCGAGCAGTCGTGAAATGTCGTGATCGTCTTCAATAATAAGTACGTGTTTCATGCGTCCAATTTGGTGAATCACGAAAGAACTGTGATTTTCTCACAAAAGTATCAACGGATCTTTGCAAACCATAACAATTGAATGATGAACGGTCGGTGGGATTCGGAATGTTCAGCTTATATTCGTGCACCACAACCAAAATCAAAGTATATGAGATCAATTTTTACACTAGCATTTATAGCCTTTGCAGGCGTATCCATCGGCCAGAATTATGGCGAATGGACCTTTGACGCCGATGCTGAGGGATGGACTTCTTCGGGCGACGGTGTTTTGTTTGAATGGACCGATGAAGGTCCGCAACCAACGGCTTCCATTTGGGGCGTTCCGGATATGAATACATCAACCGGATGGATGTTGCTCGACGATGACTATTTAGGTAATGGTTTTTCTACCAATTCATACCTAACGTCACCCGTATTGGACCTCAGCGATGCGCCGGCACAACTCCGATTGGAGTTTGATCAGTATTTTCAGGAGTTCGAAACCGGAATGGACACCACACAGGTTCAGGTTTCATCGGATGGTGGAACTACCTGGCACACCACCACCATCAATGATGGAGTAGGTCGTACCAGTCGTCCGAATCCGGAACACATCTACATCAACATCACCGATGCCGTAGCCGGTGACCCTTCGAATGTGCAGATTCGCTTTCGGTACCGAGCAGACTGGTCTTACGGCTGGCAAATCGACAATGTGACTATCGTAGAACTGCCCGACTATGATTTGGAGGTGTTTGATGCGTATACAGATAATATTGTGACAGAGTATGAGTATCGACAGGTACCGCAGGGGCAGACACAGGATCTGGAAGTAGGGATGATTATCCGCAATTTCGGAGCTGAGCAACTGACCAACATCGTAGGTACAGTAGAGATTCTGGATCCTAATGGTGATCCATTGACGTTGGATGTTTCAACAGGATCGTTGGACAGTTTGAATTCATTTGCAATTGACACCATTTGGATTGCTACCGGAGTGACCTTGAACGTTTTCGGAGAACATGATTTCAACTTCTCAGCCGAAGCGGATCAGCCGGATGATGCCATTGCCGTAGGTAATGAAACTGCCCTTCGCAATGTGGAGGTTACCGAAGGCATTTATTCGCATGTGGTGGAAAGTGAATTAAACTATGCCGCATCGGGAAGGGAGATCAATGGCGTGTGGAACGAATTCATGATGGGTAATGTTTTCGAGATCGTTGAAGACACGGATATCCTGAGCGTTGAATTGAAAATTGCGGAAGGAACAACGGTTGGACAGGAGATTGACGTTTGGGTCCACGAATGGGTTGGAACAGATGATAATGGCTTTCAGACTGTAAACGAGCTCACCGCATTTAACTGGTCGTATCAAATTACGCAGGCCGACATTGACAACGATGAGTATATCACGCTTGTTATCAATGAAGAGATCGTATTGGAAGCAGGCAAGACCTACTTCGCCGGTATTCACGGTTTTGGAGGTGATGAAGTGGTATGGGTTCAATGTGAATTCGGAGATGGGGATTTCTCAACCGTAATGCACGGAGACTTTTTCCAGGATACCGAGGATTTTTACTTCGGATGGGCTTATCAGCCTTCGGTACGTATCCGCACCGGTGACTGGGTGATCAGCGTTGAAGAGTACAATGACTTAACGTTTGGACTGGGACAAAACATGCCCAACCCAACCCGCGATATGACTGTAATCCCTTATGAGTTGTTTGTTCCCGGAAAGGTGTCGCTTCGCATTTTGGATTTGAGTGGCCGCACGGTGGATGAGTTGATCAATAGTAATCAAGCCGCCGGACAGCATACGGTTCGTTATGACATGAAAGATCTCCCGGCGGGAGTGTATTTCTATGAATTGACCGTTGACGGCAAGCGAATGGTTAAGCGAATGGAAAAAGCCGAATAAATCCCAAATTGATATTTCAATATACCGTAGGGACGAAGCACACTTCGTCCCTATTTTTTTTACGTGCCGTTGAATCGGTCAAAAATGTGCCGGTTAATGTGTCTCTCGATTTCTCGCTGATGGCGCAGTAAAGAGATGTGTCTATGAATGTCTTTTTTTTTTGCTCAAGCAAAAAGAAATTCTAGCCGGAGTGCAGGGGAAAGGAGATTTGATTGTTGAGACTTCTCCGTCACCTAATCCACTTTTGTGGATCAAGAGAAGTATGAAACACGGCATGTACGGTTATGCTTTGACCTCGTTCATTGACAGTATAATGCACCAGAAAGGGAAATTTCTTCACAGGAATGCAGCGCACGTCGTCATACCGAATCCTGAAGTATGGATTCGTTTCTAAAACAAGCAGAGTTCTGTTCAACGCGTTTTCAAAACGCTTTCCCAAATGTGGTTGCTGATTGTCATAATAATCAATGGCATTTTGAATATCCCTAAGGGCTCTGGGATCAACAAGCAGAGCAAAGGTCATTTACTTGGATTTACCTTTATATGACAGGCCTTTGCGACCTTCTTTCCACGACACCATTTCGTTTTCGTTGGCAGATTTAATACGCTCTCTGACAATATACTTGTGTTCGTCAGGAACTTCGATTTCTTCAGAAACTTCGAAACCTAAGTGTTTGACGAGTTCCATAAAGAAGCCCAATTTGCTATCCGGAATTTTGAGCGTGATTTCTTTCATGACTATTGGGTGTTCGGTTGATCCGTAGGTATTACGTATTACGATGAATATAGCGTGCAACATCAAAGATAAGACAACCTGAGAATATGCAATCGTGTATTGGTGTTTGCGATCAAATCAAATTTCCCCCCCCGTGAACACATTCACCCTGTGGTTGTTTAAGTGGCATGGCGTTTTATCAATACAAGCACGAGCAGTTCCTGCCAACTGATGTTGACACCCTCTGGGATTTTATTTCCAGTCCGCGGAACCTGAAGGATATTACCCCTCCCCATATGAAGTTCGAAATCCTCTCGAGCTTTGTCCCTCAGAAGATGTACCCCGGCATGATGATCGAATACATTATTTGTCCGGTAGCACATGTTCCGGTGCGCTGGGTAACAGAAATTACCCATGTGAGGAACAGAAGCTACTTTGTTGATGAACAACGTATTGGTCCCTATAAGATCTGGCATCACGAGCACATCATTGAACAGGTAGAGGGAGGTGTGGTCATGCACGACATCGTGAGTTATTCACCTCCGTTTGGGGTGTTTGGACGTTTGGCGAATGCCTTTTTTATCAAGAACAAGGTAGCCGAGATATTCGCGTATCGTGAGACTGTGTTGTCCACCATTTTCGCCCACAAAACCACTCATACCACCCCGGCATTCAATCCCAATTGAGGGACCGAATGCGGAGGGTAAAACTAATCAGTTGGAAGCGGGAACTGCTGCCTTTTCGCGTTCGATGAGCCTTTTCATCCACACCAAGGTCAGCGCTGCAATGATAAGAACGGCTGTCATGACATACCACGTCACTGTAAATCCATAATTATCTATCAGTTGCATACCGGCATTGTGTCCAAAAATATGCGATACCGCAAATCCCATGGAATACAATCCCATGTAATCACCTTGCTTGCCTCGCTGGGCACGCTCGACAGCCATGGAGTTCCCAAACGGGAAGTTGAGGATTTCGCCAAAAGTGATGAAAAACATACCGATGATCAGTACTCCAAACCACGAACTCAAATTCAGCACAAGGAAACTCAGGGCGAGCATTAAAGTGCTTGCAATGAGTATTTTGTAAACGGAGAAACGTGGGTTTTCAAAGTACTTGATGACGGGCATTTCCAACAGGAAAATCGCAAAACCATTCATCGCCATGAGCAAGCCGATTTGATCCTCCGACAGCATATGAACATCCCGGTAGAAAAGCGGAATGGTCGAGAACAACTGTAAAAACGAGAAGGCAATCAGGGTCATGGCGAGTATGAATACCAAATAGGGTCCATCTCGATAAGGCGATACCTTGGGTGCATCGGATGAGGGAACATGCTTGCCATCGGATACCGTTGGTTTCGGTCGGAGTAACCGTATGAAAACCAGAACGGCCAATATGCAGGTAATACCATCCACCCAGAACAGTCCGCTATATCCCAAAGACGTGATGAGTAATCCACCACATGCCGGTCCAAGGGTCCAACCCAGGTTCATTGCAAGTCGGATAAGGGAGATCGCACGTGCGCGGTTTTCCGGACGACTATAGGCGGCAAGTGAAACAAACATAGCCGGACGAAACGCGTCTGCTACCATCATAATCAAGAACACGCCCAGGCACATCATGTAGAAGGTCTCCACAAACTGAAGCAGAATGAACATAATCCCACTGATCGTGAGGCTCCAGATCATAATGGGGCGATATCCAAAGCGATCGGTTAGTTTTCCGCCTGCCCAAGAACCGGCCAGCGATCCAAATCCGAAAGCAGTCATGACCCAGCCAACGTCAGACAAAGTAAATCCTCGGGCGTCGGTGAGATACAGCGACAGAAAGGGGATTACCATTGTGCCCGCTCGGTTAATCAGGGTTATTAATGAGAGCCACCACAGCTCCTTTCGGAGACCTGAGAAGGCGTTTAAGTATTTATGTAAGAGTACCATGTAAAATTCAAATCAAAGTGAAAGAAAAAGAAACAGTAGCAGAGCACTTCTGAAAGGTGCTGCATTCATCGTCTGACGCGAACGTGAAAATGCGGAATCCCATCCCGATTCCGGTCGGGGGTGTCATTGCGAATCTTGATAGTTCTATCAAAGAATGTTATGAGGAAGGATTCGATTCAGTTCGTACAGGCAGTGGTTTGGGAAAGGGTGTACATGGCGTTGTGTGTTAAATTGATTGGAAAATGGGGTAAAAAAAAATCCCGCATGGGCGGGACTTGGATACAATCTGAGGGCAGACGGTTATCTTTGTCCCGAATAGGAGCATACCTTCACGGTCGATTGGGATGTACGGTATGTCGGATTTGTAAAAATCATGATGCGTTATAGACGTAGGTAACCCGCTTGAGGTTGCCCGACGCGTCAAAAATAATGGGAATTATGAATAATCGGGTATCGATGTGGACCTTTTTATTAGGGATAGTTGCGATTGCGTGCAGTAGTTCCGTTTCAGCGCAAGGACTTATGTACAAAGTGTATGGAGGTGATGTTCAGGATACTTCGTACGTCTATGGAACTTTTCACACCCGAGATTCCCGCGCGTTTTTTCTGAAAAAAGAAATCAAGCAAATCATCCTTTCGGTTGATGTAGTGGCCGGAGAGGTGAATATGGATGATGCCAAAGACCAGGCAGCGGAGATGGCACCACTGATGATTCTGCCCAATGACACCGTCCTGGCCAACCTGTACACCCCTGAAGAATATGAACGAATCGAGGCATTGCTCAAAGATAAACTAGGACTGCAAGCTATGTTGTGCAGTCGGTTGAAGCCGTTTTTTGTAATGGCGATGTTAAGTGAGAAAATGCTTCCCGGCGATGAAAAACACCTGCTCGATGAATGGATTCAGAAGCAGGGTAAGAAGTCGGGAAGAGAAATTGCCGGACTGGAAACTGCAATGGAGGCCCTTTCGGGATTGGACAGCATGACATTGAGGGAGCAGGCCGATTGGCTGCTGGAAATGGTGGATGATTGGGACGGACAATTAGCCATTATGGAAGATCTGAACCGCTGGTATGTGAACCAAGAAATCGACAGCATGCATGTGTACTACCAAAGTGCCCAAATCCCGGGTGAATTTGATCGGGAATTTCTGGTGCGCAGAAATGAATATTTCACCGATAGGGTGCATGAAATCATGAAAACCAAAACGGTGTTTTGCGCGGTGGGAGCGCTTCATCTGCCTGGCGAGACCGGACTAATTAATGCTTTACGTGAGCGTGGATTGACGGTGGAAGTAGTGGAGACGACAACGGAAGTCGGGAAATAGGCCACACACTTAACTAGCCCCATTTACTACTTCTACGAGCAGTCGTTCGGTGACCGATGCACTCAACGTTTCTTGTTGATGCTCATTATAATGCACAACCATGCTGCCGTCAAAATCCTCCTTTCCGGTAATGGTGAGGATGGTTCCCAGACGAATATTTTTGTTGTTCAGAAATTTCAGGAACGAAGTGGAACTTTCGGCAAGTCCTTTTACGACCACCTTGCCCAACATAATCTGGCTGAGAAGTGGATAGTGGGGGTGTTCCAAATGTCCGTTGCGATCGGGAATAGGGGAACCATGCGGGTCAACCTTCGGAAAGCCCAATAATTCGTCCATACGATCGAAGAACTGTTCGCTGCGAATATGCTCTAGCTGTTCGGCAATCTCATGTACTTCCTCCCATCCAAATCCCATGATTTCACACAGAAACATTTCCGAGAGTCTGTGCTTGCGAACCACCAGGGCGGCTTTCATCTGTCCTTCTTTGGTGAGGTGAATAGGTTGATACTTTTCGTGTTCTACCCATCCGGCCGATTTGAGCTTTTTCACCATGTCATTCACGGTTGGCTTGCTGACTCCCATAACCTCACCCAGTTGGGTAATGGTTATTGCATCCGATTGTTGATTCAGGAACAACAAAGCCTTGAGATAATTTTCCTTGATAATGGTAGGCACTGATACTCTTTTAAGGCAAAGATATTCGAATTGTGTAAATTTATTTGTTAGATAGGTCTAACTATTTATTTTTGCGATACTAAATTGTTCCTATGCGAAGGCTGTTTCTCCTATTCGCGATTCTGATTGTCGCACTTTCTTTTTCCGGTCAAACCGGAACCATCGAGGGCAAGGTGATGTACCAAGGAGAGGTGGTTCCGTATGCACAAGTGTTCTTGTCGGGAACAACGTGGGCTGATCTTACCGACAGTTCCGGAGCGTTTCGGATGGAAGGAATTCCCTTAGGCCAATACCGCATCAATGCATCATTTGTAGGATACGAGCGCGTTTCGCAGCCCATCCATTTGACGGATGTCACCCCCGACGCACATATAACGCTCACCTTTGAACAGGTGTCCACTTTAAATGAAGTGGTTGTCACCGGAACCCGCACGCAAAACAAACGCAGTGAATCACCTGTATTGGTGGATTTGCTCGACAAGAAAGCCATCGAACAGGTACAGGCAGTGCATTTGGCCGATGGTCTGCAGTTTTTGCCCGGGATACGCGTGGAGACGGATTGTCAGACCTGCAACTACAGCCAGGTGCGCATGAATGGACTGGCCGGGGGCTATTCCCAAATTCTAATCAATGGTCGTCCCTTGCTTTCTGCCCTGGCCGGATTGTACGGGCTGGAACAGGTTCCGGCATCTTTTATTGAGCGTATTGAAGTGGTACGTGGCGGTGGTTCTTCCTTGTACGGGTCGAGCGCTATTGGTGGAACAATCAACGTCATTACCCGAAAACCCGTTCGAAATTCGGCCGAATTATCGCTTGGTAGCGAATGGCTTTCCCGTGAATCATCTTCCACACAGTATGCCGGATATGGGGCGTTGGTTGGTAAGGAAGGGCATAGCGGCGCCACTGTATATTTTTCGCACTTTCAGCGCGATCCATACGATGCCAATGCGGATGGTTTTTCGGAAATACCTACCGTCAAGAATACCTCGCTGGGAACACAGGCATACTGGGTTCCGGCCGACCGACATGAGGTCGATCTGCATTTCATGTACCTTGATGAGTACCGGTATGGAGGGGAAATAGTGGACGGTCCGGCGCATTTGGCCTTACAATCTGAAGAACGGCAGCACCATGTGGGTATGGGTGGATTGGATTATCGCTGGCATTCGCGCGATGATCTGACCAACGTAGCCGTGTATGCCGGCATGCAGCGAACGGGCAGAACCCATTATACCGGATTGTTACCCGAAGACAGCACGGAATTGGAAATGCATTTGGCGAAGCCTCCCTACGGCACTTCCCATGCGCAAACAATTCAAGGAGGAATACAAGTTAATCGTACCATAGAATCTTTTATATACGGAACGAATACCCTCACTATTGGATGCGAATACATGGATGATGCGGTTGAGGATCAGATTGATGCGTACAGCTATCGAATAGACCAAACCACGAGGGATTTAGGAGCCTTTTGCCAATCCCACTGGAAATCTGATCTGGGAATTGCCGTCCTCGCCGGTATTCGGGCAGATCGCCATAATTTGATGTCGGGGCTGGTTTTTAGTCCCAGAGCATCGGTCATGTATACCTGGAAGAAGTACACTCAGTTCCGCGTCAATTGGGGCACTGGTTTCAGAGCTCCACAGGCTTTTGACTCAGATATGCATATCGCTTTTGCAGCAGGTGGGGTGTCACGTGCAACATTATCTCCCGATTTGCAGCCCGAGCGTTCTCAAAGCTGGAGCGCATCGGTCAACTGGGATCATCCACAAGAACATTTTATTGTGGGGTTTACAATCGAAGGATTTTATACCCGGTTGAATCAGGCGTTTGTACTTGAACAGGTGGGGGAGGATGAGCATGGCGTGGTGTTTCAGAAACGCAACGGACAAGGTGCTCAGGTGCGCGGTGCCACTGCCGAGGTACGTGCCCGTGTCGAAGGGTGGATTCAACTGCAAGGTGGTTGGACCTTCCAACAGAGCTTTTTTGACGAAGCGGTCAACGTCATAGACGACGCTCCGGAAACACATAAATTTATGCGAACTCCTTCCCAATATGGCTTTGCTACGATCTCTTCGGAGTTCAGCGAGAATCTACAGTTGAGCGCCGATTACAAGTTTACAGGAAGCATGCTTGTTCCTCATTTTGCCGGCGCGGAGAATCAGGATAATAATGAAATTATTCACTCGGATGTGTTCCATGTTTTAGGCGTCAGGGCTGCTTACCGGGTAAAATGGTATCGCATGAAGAGCGCCCTGGAATTTTCCGTCGGTATGCGCAATATCCTCAGTGCGTATCAGACCGATTTCGACGCGGGTATGTACCGCGACAGCAATTACATTTATGGTCCGTCAGCACCACGTAGTGTCCTCATTGGCATTCGCTGGAAGGTGCTTTAAAAAGGTTGTTGGCTAGATCGTGCTGTAGTAAATGTTGCGCATTTCCATGACAACAGGTCGCGAGTCGTAGGCCTTTTCAATTTTCGGGCATGCGCCAAATGGGGTTCGTAACCGTATCACAAGATATCTCCTGAATAGCACTGGAATAGGTGTATTTCGATTGAATATGTCGGCACACTATTAGAAATTAATGGAGTTCTTACTATATTGCTTTTCAGACGACCTTAAAACCATGAGAAAACTACTATTCCTGGCATTGATTTGCCTCATTCCGACGGTTTATTATACGCAGTTTTGCATACCTCCCAACAACGTTTACTTCAATGTAGATACCTACTTCGGAATTTACGAGTTAACCTGGTCTCCACCTTTCGGCTTGGAGTGCGATATATTGTATTATGAAATTGAATATTCTTATTCACCTTTCACACCGGGAATAGGAGAGGGGTCTGATTTCATTTCACCGGTATATGGGTCCAGTTACAACCTTTTCCAGTTTGCGGAATACGTTTGGATTCACTCCGTGTGCGATTGCGAAGGAGGTGATGGTCTGCCTGACAACGGATCCGCCTGGGTGCAGGCAGCTGTTTCTATTGACAATCCGGGGCCGCCACCTGGTTTGGATTTTCCCGGGCCGACGGTTTCCGTTTCCACTCCTGAACAATGCGGTGAGACGTTGTCTTCTAATCAGCTTCTTGAGTTCATAGGCATCTATGAGTACGATGGATTGTTCACGCCGTCATGCGTCGGATCATCTCGCTATGTGTTATGGAAAAGCTTCGTAGCCCCTTCAACAGGAGCCGTCGAAATTTCTACTTCCGATGAGGTATACTCCTGGTATGATACATGGAACAATATGGGGATTCAAGTGGTATATGGTTCCCCTTCCGAAGTAGTCCATTGTGTGCCTTCCATGAGCAACTTTGAACCGCAATTGGTGCAGGGATTAACGCCCGGAGAAACGTATTCCGTGGGCGTGTGGAGCAATGGATTCGGATATTATTGGGATGGCTATTTATTCTACAATATTTTAGGTTCTCGTGTATTGGTGTGTGAGGCTGAAGCGACTGCCGAAGATTATGGGGTCTATGCAGATGCTACGTTAATGCAACTATGTCCGCCCGACGATGTCCAACCTCAGTATGAACTGGGCTTTTCATGGGGGGAGAATACTGAAGTGACCATATCATCGGTTCAGGAACTTCCTTGTGGAAATATCACCTTTACCATAGTCGTAGAGGATGACGAAGGACATTATGCATCTGTGCAACAGGAAATTATCAATTCAGATGACGAGGCTCCTGTGATTATTGGCGTGCCTTTCGATGATGTATATGTGAGCTGTGAATCCATTCCTGAGGTAGAGTATCCGGAAGTTACAGACAATTGTGGCGATGTATTTTGGCAGGTAGAGGAGGTTTCAGATGAGTTATCGTGCAGTTACGATATCGTGCGCACGTTTACAGCACAGGATGGCTGCGGTAACACTGCTTCAGCATCCCAGGTTATTCATGTGTCAGATTCAGAGCCACCGTTGTTCACAGATGCCCCCGAGGAGTTGGTTAGCCTGCCATGCGGAACGGAGGTGCCACCTGTAATGCTCGAGGCTGAAGATAATTGCTGGACAGCCTCCGTTGACTATGCTGAAAACGAAGAAGTGCTTGAATGTGCTTCTCAGCTTTATAGGGTGTGGACGGCAGTAGATGATTGTGCTAACACCAGCACTTTTACTCAGGTGATCCAATTCTACGACAATGAACCTCCGACCATTGTTGGTGGGTCGTTGGATACCCTATGGGTGAGTTGCGATTCCATTCCGGAAATGGATGTTCTGGAGGCAATAGACAACTGTGGTGACGTGTTATGGATGACCGATGAGATTGCCCAGGAACCTTCATGCAGCTACGATATTGTACGTATTTATACCGCACAAGATGATTGCGGAAATACCTCTTCTGTGCAGCGTGTAATCCATGTCGCTGACTCAGAAGCGCCTGAGCTTCTGGACACTCCCGAGGCACTCCTGAGTCTGGAATGTGGTACGGAAGTGCAGCCACTGATCCTCGATGCGCAGGATAATTGTTCCTCTGTTACGGTCAGTTATAGTGCGGTTGAAGAGCCGGTGGAATGCACTACGCAGATTACCCGTACCTGGACCGCAACCGACCTGTGCGACAATACTTCAAGTTTCACTCAGATTATCGAATTCTACGATGAAACAGCCCCTGAAATTCTTTGTCCGGACACACTTATTCTCACACCTGAAGATGGATCCTCCAATGTGTTGATGCCCTTGCTCTCGCTCGAGATTGAAACCATTGAAGATGCTTGCGATGTGCCCATTACCTGGGTTCAAGATCCGCCGGCTGGAATTGTGCTCGCCCCCGGGATTCATGTAGCCACGTTCTCAGCTACGGATCAATGCGGCAACACATCAGAATGCGAATTCGTGTTGAATGTGGATCAGATTGATGGCCTCGAAGATCGTCAAGCTGCCTTCGGATTATATCCGGTTCCGGCTTCCGACTTGATTTGGATTGACTTGGGCGTTCCCGCGGCCTCTTTGGAAATTAGGGTTCAGGATGCCACCGGAAGGGTGATTGATCGGCAAGCGGTGCAAGCGGAGGATGTACGATTCCAGTGGGCAATTGACCATTTGCCGAATGGCGTATATACCTTGTCCATATTCACGAATACTAACAATTTCGTGGGCTCAAAAGCCTTCATTGTGCAGCGCTAGCAAAGCTGTAAAGAAGGGCAGGCATGCGCCAAATGGATTACCTGGTAATCTTAACCATGTCGCTAAAATGAATGTAACCAATTGATTATGAATAGACTATTACTACTAGCGTTGATTTGTCTTTCCCCCGTTTTGTATAATGCACAAACGTGTTCTCCGCCTTTGAATCCTCAATTGATGGTGGATGGCGTTATGGGAGAATTTGTGCTTACCTGGACGGAACCGTTCAACTCGGAATGTGATGTTTTGTACTATGAAATTGAGTACGGAATGCCATGGTTCATGCCCGGAATGGGAGTGGGAACACTGGTAACACCGGTTTATGGCGATACCTATTATTTCTTTGAATGGACCGAAATGGCCTGGATTCGTTCGATATGTGATTGTGACGATGGCGAAGGAGGACCTGCAGATGGCTATCCGGATGCAGGCTCGGAATGGGTTGAAGCTAGTGTCACATATGTAGCTTATCCCGACGATGGCGTGTTTTGCCCAGGACCTGAGATACCTGTATTGCCACCTGTGCAGTGCGGGGAATGGATTGAAGGCTACCAAGAAGTTGATTTTAAAGCTCCCTTTGAATATGACGCGCAATTCACCCCCTCATGCGTGGGAAGTAGCCTTTATGTGTTGTGGAGGAATTTTGTGGCTCCCGAAAGCGGGGCAGTCACTGTTTCTACCTCAACTATTGAGTTTGCGGGCTACGATCCATGGTATGACATGGGGTTTGTTGTAGGAAGTTCATGCTTGTCCGTGAATACAGTTTGCGTAAACTCGATGTCCAACGACGATCCGCAACTAGTCGACGGACTAACACCGGGTGATACCTATGTTATTGGTCTGTGGGCCAATGGATACAATTACTATTATGATGGTGGCGGTTCATACAATGGTGTGTCGTCTTTGTTGAGTATTTGTGAGGCTGAAGGAACGGGCGAAGATTACGGAGTATATGCCGATGAAACGCTTTTGGAACTATGTCCCACAGCGGATATCCAACCTGAATACGAATTGGGATTTTCATGGGGAGAAACCACGGTCGTGACCATCTCATCCATCCAGGGAGGGCCTTGTGGAACCATAACGTTTACCATTGATGTCATGGATGAAGAAGGTCATTCAGGAACGGCGCAACAAGAAGTCGTTTTTTCGGATGATGAAGCGCCCTATATCATCGGATTGCCCTTCGATACCTTGTGGGTAAGCTGTGATTCTATACCGGAAATGGAATTTCCGGTTGCCACAGATAATTGTGGTGAAGTGACGTGGATCATGAGCGAGGATGCCGATGTGTTGACGTGCAGCTACGATATTGTGCGCACCTACATCGCCCAGGATGCATGTGGCAATGAATCAATGGCACAACAGGTTATCCATGTCAGCGATAACGCTGCCCCGGTTTTTATCAATACCCCTGAGTCCTATATGAGTCTGGAGTGTGGAACCGAGGTCGTCCCCTTGATGCTGGAAGCTGAAGACAATTGCTGGCCAACCGAGGTGACGTACGAAGAGTATGAAGAAGCAATAGGATGCACCTCGCAGATGTACCGCATTTGGATGGCCACAGATTCCTGTGCCAATACCACTACATTCGCACAAGTCATTCAATTCTACGATGACGTA
Organism: Flavobacteriales bacterium; assembly: GCA_020437755.1. Classification (GTDB taxonomy): domain Bacteria; phylum Bacteroidota; class Bacteroidia; order Flavobacteriales_D; family Sanyastnellaceae; genus JADFAK01. The sequence continues at coordinate 17,636 of JAGQVX010000010.1, read as the reverse complement.
GCACCCGAGATTCTTTGTCCGGATACCCTCAACCTCACTCCCGAGGATGGTTCTTCCAATGTGTTGATGCCCTTGCTTTCCCTCGAAATCGAAACCGTGGAGGAGGCTTGCGACGCTCCCATTACCTGGGTTCAGGATCCACCGGCGGGAATTGTACTTGCCCCCGGGATTCATTTCGCCACGTTTTCAGCTACAGATCAATGCGGGAATACATCGGAATGCGAATTCGTGTTGAATGTGGATCAAATTGATGGCATCCGGGAAGGTGAATCGGTGTTCGGATTGTACCCCGTGCCCGCTTCCGATTACCTGTGGATTGATCTGGATGTTGCTGTTAACTCATTGGAGATTTCGGTTCAGGATGCCACGGGAAGGGTCATTGAACGGCAAGCGTTGCAGGTGGAAGGCTCTCGGTTCCAGTTGGCAATTGACCATTTGCCGAATGGCGTATATACCTTGTCCATATTCAATAGTCAATACCAATCACTTGGATCCGAAACATTCATAATCCAGCGCTAGGTCAATTTACAAAATGGGCTTTCAGATCCAGTCAATTCTGTACCTTCGACGAAGAATTGAAGGAGAAATGCACCTATGGAATTAAGTGAAATTGAGAGCGTAGAGCTTAGTTATTTGCAGCTGGAGGATTACCAGGAATTGAAAACGGTCATGGTCGACGCCTATCAGTCCATGCCGGAAGCGTATTGGAAAGAAGAGCATATTCAGACGTTACTGAAAAAGTTTCCTGAAGGCCAGGTAGTACTAAAAGTAAATGGCTTGCTGGCGGGTTGTGCCTTGTCGTTGATCATTGATGAGGATCAATTTGAGGAGAATCACACGTATAGGGAAATAACGGCCAACTACACCTTCAATTCGCATCGTGCGGATGGCGATTTGCTGTATGGTATTGATGTATTCATCAAACCCGAATTTCGCGGACTGCGACTGGGACGAAGGCTGTATGATTACCGTAAGGAATTGTGTGAAAATCTGAACCTGAAAGGAATTGCATTTGGCGGACGAATTCCCAATTACCACAAGTACAGCAATAAGTTGAGTCCGAAGGAGTACATCGAAAAGGTGCGTTCCCGTGAGATTCATGATCCGGTGCTGAACTTTCAGATATCCAATGATTTCCACCCAACGCGTGTCCTCAAGGGTTACCTCGAAGGAGATACGGCCAGCAATGAATATGCAGTGCTTCTGGAATGGAATAATATCTATTATGAAAGTCCGAAAAAGAAGCCCACATCGGATAAAACGATTGTAAGGCTCGGCTTGATTCAGTGGCAAATGCGCCCGTATGAAAACATTGAAGCCCTCTTGCAGCAGGCCGAGTATTTTATTGATGCGGTTTCCGGATATCGATCGGATTTTGCTCTGTTTCCGGAGTTTTTCAATGCGCCACTTATGGCCAGTGACAACCACTTGAGCGAAGCCGACGCCATACGTCGATTGGCAAAGCATACGGATCAGATTATTGAGCGTTTCAGCGGATTTGCCATTTCCTACAATATCAATATTGTTTCGGGCTCTATGCCAGAATTGCGCGATGGTAATTTGTATAATGTAGGTTACCTCTGCCGGCGCGATGGCACGGTTGAGCGCTACGAAAAGATTCACGTCACGCCCGATGAGGCCAAGGTTTGGGGTATGCAAGGGGGAAGTTCCCTTCAAGTCTTTGATACCGACTGCGGGAAAGTGGGCATACTGATTTGCTACGATTCAGAGTTTCCCGAATTGAGCCGATTATTGGCACTTGAAGGAATGGATATTCTATTTGTTCCATTTCTTACCGATACCCAAAATGGATACTCAAGGGTACGCAATTGCGCACAGGCACGGGCTATCGAGAATGAATGCTATGTGGCCATTGCCGGTAGCGTTGGCAACCTGCCCAATGTGCACAATATGGACATCCAGTTTGCTCAATCCATGGTATTTACCCCCTGTGATTTTGCCTTTCCAACCAATGGTATTAAAGCGGAGGCTACGCCAAATACGGAAATGATCCTCATTGCCGACGTGGACCTGAGCCTCCTGCGCGAACTAAATCAATTCGGAAGCGTGCGGAACCTAAAGGATCGAAGATCGGATATCTATGAGGTGAAGCGTACCTCTCTGTCCTCGTCGTCTTAATCGTATACCCTATGGTTCCGGGCGCGAGTATCGCGCCCCTCTCTTCCAACCCCGTCTTAATCGTCCCCCCCATCGGCAGGGGCGCGATTTATCGCGCCCCTCGTAACAATCTTCTACCACAAGCGTCTTCGTAAAAAGCACACTACTTAACCATTGCACAGATGGAATGCTTTGTCGGAACACATTAAACCGTTAAATTGACCACGGGAAACGACACTGCCAACTTGCAATCGGGAAGGTAGGTTTGCCTTTAATACCTAAACAATTCATAATGAGTTTACTTGATATCTCAACATGGTGGGATGGGCTTACAATGACGCAGGCCATTTACTGGGGAATTGCAATCATCTCATCCGTCGTTCTGGTCATTTTACTTACGCTCAATCTCTTTGTTGGAGATTTGGATGCCGATGCTATCGATACCGATATGGAGGTTGATGCGGATGCCGGAATTGGATTTCAATTCATCTCTTTGAAGAATATCGTCGGATTCTTCACGGTATTTGGCTGGACCGGACTGGCCATGATCGATCGCGACTTTAGTCTAATAGCAACCATTCTGGTATCGACTCTCGCCGGATTATTGATGATGGTTGTGATGGCTTCGATTTTCTATTTCATGATGAAGCTTGCGGAAGACGGCACCCTGAATATGAAAAACGCTGTGGGCCGCCATGGAGAAGTTTACCTCATTGTGCCCGGAGGCCGCAGAGGTATGGGAAAGGTGCAAATCAATGTCCAGGGATCATTGAGAGAGCTGGATGCCATGACCGATGAGGAAGAGGATCTAAGCTCCAACACTATTGTGAAGGTGCTCGAAATTATAGATGATCATATTTTGCTCGTTAGCAGAGCCGGAAAATAAACGAATACATTAATAACGAATAAACCAAAAAGATGGGATTTGAACTTTATGCCGTCGTCGGGGCCATACTACTGGTTCTCGTCATACTGATTACACTGGTCAAGCGATATAAGCGTTGTCCATCCGACAGGATCCTCGTGATCTACGGTAAAGTGGGAAAAGGAACTGAAAGTACTGCGCGGTCTGCTAAGTGCATTCACGGTGGAGCTGCATTTATCTTTCCGGTGATTCAGGATTATGCCTTTCTCGATCTGACACCAATCTCCATTGAAGTGGATTTGGCGAATGCCCTTTCCCGACAAAACATTCGTGTAAATGTGCCATCGCGATTTACGGTCGGTGTGAGTACAGAGCCCGGAATCATGACCAATGCTGCGGAGCGTTTGCTCGGACAGGGCAGGGCAGAAGTGCACGACCTGGCAAAGGATATTATTTTCGGACAGCTCCGTTTGGTGGTGGCAACAATGGATATCGAGGAAATCAACAGCAACCGCGATAAGTTCCTCGCCAACGTAGCATCCAATGTGGAGGCCGAGTTGAAGAAGATCGGGCTGAAGCTCATCAACGTAAACGTTACCGATATTACTGATGAATCAGGTTATATCGAGGCTTTGGGTAAGGAGGCAGCCGCCAAAGCGATCAACGATGCGAAGCGCGTGGTAGCTGAGAAGAACCGTGATGGTTCGATTGGCGAGGCTAAGGCGCATCAGCAACAGCGTGTTGAAGTGGCAAGCGCCAACGCTACAGCTAATATCGGGGAAGCCGATGCAAGTCAGACCGAACGCGTGCAGGTGGCCGATGCCCTCGCAAAAGCTAAAATCGGTGAGGCTGAAGCGTTGCGAAAAGAACGTATTCAAACGGCAGAAGCCAACGCCCGTGCGGTTGAAGGAGAGAACACTGCCAAGATCGCCATTGCCCAATCGGATGCTGAACGTCGATCTCAGGAAGCGGAATCGTTCCGAAAAGCCACTGCTGCCGAGAAGGTAAAGGAAGCAAAAGCTTTGGAAGAGGCTTACCAGGCTCAAAAACTTGCCGAAGATCAGCGTGCCGAACGTGATCGTGCCTCGAAACAGGCCGATATCGTGATCCCTGCTGAAATCGATAAGAAGCGCGTCGAAATTGAAGCGGAAGCGGAAGCTGAACGTTTGCGCCGCAAGGCAAAAGGGGAGGCAGATGCAATCTACGCCAAACTCGAAGCGGAAGCCCGTGGTACCTACGAAATCCTTTCCAAGCAAGCCGAAGGTTTCCGCCAGCTCGTCGCAGCTGCCGGCGAGAATTCGCGCGATGCAGTAATGATTATGATTGCCGACAAGCTGCCTGAACTGGTTCGCCTGCAATCAGAAGCCATCAAGAATATTCAAATTGACAAAGTCACCGTTTGGGACGGCAATGGTCAGGGTGCCGATGGCAAAACCTCTACGGCCAACTTTCTGAGCGGCATGTACAAGAGTGTTCCACCGCTGGAAGATATGTTCAACATGGCCGGATTGCAACTTCCTAAATACCTTAAAGGGGATGCCTGGGAAGGAGAAGAAAAGCGGACTGAGCCAAATGATGAACAGGCTGACTCATCAGCTGAAGCTTCAGAATAAGAACAAACAATAACCCACCTCATACTAGTGAAGGGCCGAATCGAATCGGCCCTTTTCTTTCCGTTCAATATGCGCGAAACCAACATTCAAAAGATACACATGATGCCGAGCTACACGCGATGGTTATTGGTATGCTGTTGTGTGCTGTTTTCGTTCCATCCAAAGGCGCAATCCGATACTATTCCGTTCACGTTGACGGAAGCGAATAACATTACCATACCAGCTGTTCTCAACGCACAGGACACGGTTCAATTGATGTTTCACACAGCTTCCAGTGGGATGACGCTTACTACTTCCGCCACGAGCCGACTGACAGGCATGACCTGGAATGGCGGAAATACGGTCGAAAGCTGGGGCGGCGAAAATGAAGCAAGGTTTAGTGAAGGAAACAGTTTGCAAATAGGCAACAGAATACTTGACAGTCTGGCCATATGGGAGAACGAGAATTCCGGACCGGGTACGGATGGGAAGTTCGGGCCGGATTACTTCGGACCGGGGATTATTGAGATCAACTTTGAGCACTCGTTTTTAGTTGTACATGACACCCCTCCTGTCCAAATGGAAGACTACCATCCGGTTGAGGCACAGTTTAGTGATGACTTCATTTTCGTGGAAGCTACGTGCTTCGTAGCCGGAGAAGAAATTCAAAATTCCTTTCTGCTGCATTCAGGATATGGCGGATCGCTGCTGCTTGATGATGAGTTTGCCGCCTTACATCTGTTGGGTACCCGCATTACCATCACCGATGAACAACAGCTCTCTGATTCATATGGAAATGTCCTAACCGTGAAAAAGGGCGTTTTAGAGCAAGCCGTGCTCGGAGGAATCCCGCTGTCCGAAGTCCCTGTTGGATTTTTCGACGGTGCTATCGGTCGGCAGAAAATGAGTGTCTTGGGTGGCGGATTGATGAAGGAGTTTAATTGGTTAATTGATGCTTCCGAAGGTTGGGTATTGATCCAAAGGATCAACACAGCATCCGAATAGTAAGGTCAATCTGGCCAACATTTCCCCTTACATCACGCAGTATACTGTCGCCGGGAGTGCGCGATTTGCTACCTTACACGAAATTCAATAACTCGCGTATGTGGCGATTCGTTTTTTACCTGTCAACATTTCTGGCGCTAACAGGGTGCGTGGCAACCGATCCCGATAATCCGGAATGTAAAACAGAGGCACCCGATGTATATGAGCCCGTTAATGTAGAGGATGATTGGTACAATGTGACCTATGTGGAGCCACGGACCTATATTATCGAGGAGCCGTCAAGCTCTCAGGGAAATGTGTCCTACCTCATCCTGGGAACGGAGCGTGCAGTTATGTTCGATACGGGGGCAGGGGAGAACAACCCGGTTACCGACACCAAAATGAAGTACCTGATCGATCAGATTACAGACTTGCCCGTAACATTATTACTTTCTCATTTCCACTTCGATCACAATCAAAATATTCAGGAATTTGATCATGTTGCCTTCATTGAACTGGAGTATTTAGTCAATGGAACCTCTCCCGAGGGGATATATACATTCACCGAAGAACAGCTTGTCGAGGGCAATTTTCCCGAGTCCGTTGAGGTCGATGAATGGTGGACTCCACAAACGTCCATTGATCTCGGAGATCGCACGATAGAGATATGGAGCATCCCCGGCCATGCAGATGAGTCGGCTATGATTGTTGACTATGAAAACAAATTGTTGTTCATGGGTGATTTTATCTATAATGGACCCATGTTCGTTTTCGGCGAACAAAATGTTCCGGTTTACATAGCATCAACAGACGTTATTACGAGCTCATTTGACAGTTCATACACCCTCTATGGAGCTCATGGTTTACCTGAAGTTGATTTCGATGATTTGTTCGGACTTCGCGATGTATTGGTATGTATTGATGAAAATACATGCACCGCTTCAATGTTCAATTTATTCGGATATGTAGTTTATGCCTACAGCTTGAATGGTATGGAGGTGTGGGTATTGACGTAATTCACTGTTCCAGGCCCATTGCATTTCCTCAGTTATTTGCAGTATTGCCAGGCATTCGCCAAATAGAAAGAACCCCGCCCAAATGCATTGGACAGGGTTCAAAAATGTTCATCTATTCAATCTGACTAAGCAGTCACTTCACTTGAAGCTTCAGCAATGATCTCCTCCTGAATATTGGCAGGCACCGAAGCGTACTCGCTGAATTCGCTTTTGTGGCTTGCCATGCCGTGGGTAAGACTTCTCAGTGACGTCGAATACTTGTACAGATTCGCCAAAGGCACCTTCGCACGGATAATGCTGTACCTACCTTTCGAATCCATACCGTGTATTATCGCCCTGCGCGACTGCAAATCGGTCATGACATCACCGGCACTTTCTTCGGGAACCATGACTTCTACATTGTAGATCGGCTCAAGCAATCGAGGCTGTGCTTCGTGGAAGGCATTCTTGAATGCTGTCGCCCCCGCAATCTGAAAAGCCATGTCATTGGAATCCACCGGGTGCATCTTTCCATCGTACAATATCACCCGCACATCGCGCGCATAAGATCCCGTTAACGGACCTTCCTCCATGCGCTGCATTACACCTTTTAACACCGATGGAATAAATCGGGCATCGATGGCACCGCCTACAATGCAATTGAAAAACTCAAGTTTACCTCCCCATTCCAGATCAATCACTTCACGACCGCGGATATTGAATCCCTGTGGATCTCCGCTGCCTTCATAGTATGGCTCAATCTTGATGTGTACCTCGGCAAATTGCCCCGACCCACCACTTTGCTTCTTGTGACGATAGTTGGTCGATGCCGAGCGCTGTATCGTTTCACGGTAGGGAATACGTGGCTTGTGAAATTCTACTTCTATTTTATTGACATGTTCCAGGTTCCATTTTACCGTTGCCAGATGCAACTCGCCCTGACAATTGATAATCATCTGCCGCAGTTCTTTGCTGTAGTGATACTTCAATGTCGGATCCTGCTCATTGATTTTACGCAGTGTTTCGGCCAGACGTTCCTCGTCCTTAGGATCCTTCGCCGAGATAGCCGTGCGGAATCGCGACATGGGGAACTTAATCGGACGAATATGAATGTCGTCGGGTAACCCGTGCAAGGTGTTGTTGGTGTCAGTGTTTTTTAACTTCAGTGTGGCACCAATATCTCCCGCTTCGAGTCGGTCAACCGGATTACGGTTACGGCCGTCCATGACGAAAAGCTGATTTATCGTTTCAACCTGGTGGGTGGTGCTGTTCTTCAAATGCATGCCCTTTTCAACGGCTCCCGACAGGACCTTGAAAAAGGAGATTTTCCCAACGCTGGGTTCATACTCCGTGCGGAACACAAACAGTACCGCCGGATCGTCAACCTTACCGTTGACATCCTTGCCTTCTTCACTCTGTTCCGCAGGCATTTCGCTAAAACTTGGCGCTACATTGTCGATGAAGCCCATCAAGCGTCCGCTACCCATGTTGCGCGTTGCCGACAAACAAAATACTGGAAACAATTCATGGTTCATCATACCAATCTTGATACCCTCGCGAAGGTGATCTTCGTCGAGATTACCCGACTCAAAGTACAAATCCATCAATTGCTCGTCGTTCTCGGCGGCTTTCTCCACCAATTCATTGTGTAGCTGATTCGCTCGATCCACCTGGTCTTCCGGAATCGGAAGTTTCTCAGGCTTGCCTCCTTCTTTCGGAAACTTGTACATCACCATTTTCAACAAATCAATGATGCTGTCAAATCCTTCCCCTGTTTGATACGGATATTGCATTAAAGTGGCATTGTTGCCAAAATGCTCGCGAATAGAGTTCAGGGACGCCTCAAAATCGGCTTGTGGGTGATCCAGTTGGTTGATTGCAAAGATGGTGGGCTTGCGGTATTTGTCCACATGGTTCCACACCAGCTCAGTGCCCACTTCAACACCATTCTGGGCGTTGACCATCATAACACAGGTGTCGGCAACCCGCACGGAAGAAATAATCTCCCCCACAAAGTCGTCCAATCCCGGAGTGTCAATGATGTTAATTTTGTAATTGCGCCATTCAGTATGCAATGGCGTTGCGTACACGGAGATGCCTCGCTCGTGTTCGATTTCGTGGAAATCTGATACCGTGTTTTTGTTTTCGACGGTTCCTCGTCGATTAATCAGGCTGGCTTCATACAACATAGTCTCGGCAAGACTGGTCTTGCCGCTCTTCGCCCCCCCCACCAGCACAATGTTTTTAATGTGTTTGTCATCAAATACTTTCATCGTGACGGATTTAAATAGGTAATTAAATAGAGAACAGAAAGGGAATGAGTCAACACTCGGAATGATGAGGCTTTCCCTTTGGTAGGTGTGTTAAATGTACACAACGATCTCCACAATTCCAAGGTGTAAATCAGCCGAAAAGCTGATTAATGTTGGTTTCCCCTGATCCCTCCAATCGGCCGGGGCGCGATTTATCGCGCTCCTCTCTGTTCACATAGTCTTAAGCGTATCCCCCCCTTCGGCCCGGGCGCGATTATCGCGCCCCGCTCATAACTCCTCAATCAGACAACGATACAGATCCTGCATCGCCTTCAGGTCGGATTTTAAGATGCGCTCGTCGGGGGTGTGGTAGTTGGATTCGGGAGGCCCGATAAAACACCAATCCCAGGGATAACTACTCGCTTGAAGTTGATTGCCATCACTGCCGCCGGCATCTTCTACTTCCAATTGATGTGGAATTTCATGTGCAGAGGCTATTCGCATGACTTTCTGCACGTACTTGCGACGGGGTATTCCGCGGTCGCGCAGACTAATGGCCACTCCGCCTCCGAGCTTGATGCCTTCAGACTCAAGGGTTACGTCACTAATCAACGCTTGCCGACAAGCAAACGATTTATAGAGGAAGCGTCCAATGAACTGGGCTGTCCCGCCCAAATGTTCTTCGTAAGTAGTGAACGCAATTGCCAGATTCTCAGCTTCAGCACACAACTTCAGTGCATTCCAAACACCTACACGATTGTCCAGGTAGCAACTCTGCACCGACTCATCATCTTCCCTCCAATTGGAAACGTATGAAAGTGGGGTTCCGGGCTCTATTTCACGGTGACACGTGTACGTGTAAACGTCCTTCTTCTTGCCGTCTTTGTCCTTCTCGTCATGCTCCTCAACGTGCTCCAATACGGCTTCTACCTGGCCATGATTGTCCAGTCCGGTGAGTAAGGTTCCCGTCGCGGCTTTCGGACCTCCGATTTTATGCAACCGGTTCCCGTATCCTGTTGTGTATCCCACGGTATCCATGTGTGCAAATACGGCTACCCTTGGCCTTCCAAAAACCAATACAACCGCATCCTGAAATCCGGCACCGGCAAAGATCTCCGGCTTGACCGACCACTGGTCGCGATGCTCGATGACATATTCAATAATGAACTGGCTCATTCGCTGTTCATCACCGCTTGTCGAGGGAATTTCACATAGTTTACGGAGAAGTTGCATGGATTGAACAATTGCAAGGCAATGTTAGTGAAATCCATTTGTTCCGAACCCGTAAGCGCACAAATTGTTATTAAAATGTACACCCGGAAATGGTTAAAACGTAGTCATCTTCCGGGGGCTTGCTTTCCCATTTTCCAAACTTCGAATACTGAAATAGTCATGGAGTTTGGAAAGTGAACGTTACTTTTGTCCAAAACCTGAATTCTAAACCACATGGCCAGATTACTTACAGTACTCCTGATCACCGCTTTCGCAAGTGCTATTCATGCGCAGAACAACACCTCTTCTATCGATGCTCCCGATTGGGTTGAACTCATGAAGGATGGTGATATGACTTACCAGGAAATTGTGGACCTCCACAACAGCTACTGGGAAGGCAAAGAAATTACCCGCGGATGCGGTTGGAAACCTTTCAAACGCTGGGAATACCTGATGCAATACCGTCTGGATGCAGCTGGTTATGCGGTGAATGGTGGCGACATTGCGCACGTCAGCGGGGCTTACCATTTGGCGAATGCCTACAGATCTCCTGCCGGAAACTGGGAGCAACTGGGCCCCATACTCGATGATCTCACCACACGGGAAGATATCAATGGAGTAGGCCGCACAAGTTGCGTTGCCTTCCATCCAACCAACCCGGATATCATTTTCGTTGGAACACCGGCTGCCGGAGTTTGGAGAAGCTACGACGGCGGCCAATCTTGGGAAACCAATACCGATAACTTCCTTACGCTTGGAGTGTCAGCTTTGGCTTTTGATCCGGTGAATCCGGATATCGTGTACCTCGGTACCGGCGACCGCGACGCTTCCGATAGTCCGGGAATGGGGGTTATGAAATCAACCGATGGCGGCTTGAACTGGAGCTTTGTAAATGGGGGCATGGAATCCCTCAATGTGGGTTGCCTCATAGTTAAAGCAGATGAACCCAATGTCGTCCTGGCCGGAACCAATGACGGTATTTTCCGCTCAGAAGATTTTGGCGAGACCTGGGTCTATAACTCACCCAACTCTACCGATTACCGACAGATGGTCACCAAACCCGGCGATCCCAACACCATTTATGCTACCGCCAATGGAAAATACTTCCGTACTACCGATGGCGGACAAAACTGGGAATGGATCAACGAGGGATTGTCAGGTTCTAATCGAATGGTGTTGGCTGTGACTCCGGCCAATCCGGAATTGGTGTATATCTGCGCCGCCACTACCTACGAATTCAAAGAGTTTTATCGATCTACCAACGGTGGTACCTCCTTCGAAAGCATGGCCGAAGAACCCAATCTTCTGGGATGGGCTGCCGATGGATCAAGTGATGGCGGACAAGCATGGTACGACCTCTGCATGACGGCCGATGTGGAAGGTAATATTTACCTCGGTGGAATCCGCATGAAGAAAAGCTCGGACGGTGGGGCTACCTGGACCGATATCAATCCGGATTACCTGCATGTTGATCAACACGAATGCGCCATCTCGCCGCACAACAATGATTTGTACCTCTGCAATGACGGCGGTTTTTACCATTATGTCAACAATCAGGAATGGCTGGATATCAGTGAGGGAATCATCAACGGACAAATCTACCGCATGGGGCAATCGGCACTTACCGGCGCCAAGGCCCTAACCGGATTTCAGGACAACGGCACGGCCGAATGGAACGGAATCAAATGGCAACGTCGGGGTGGTGGTGATGGATTCGAATGCTGGTACGACCACACCGATGAAAATTACCGCTATGGCTCCATTTATTACGGACGGATTTTCCGCACCGGACCGGAATACTACAACCAACAGGTTACCGGAATGGACGTATTGGGCATTAACGAAGAGGGTGCATGGTATTCACCTTATATCCTTTCACGCTGGGATGAGAACCACATGTTCGTGGGATTGAAGAATGTATGGCGCTGCACCAATATCAAGCATCCCATCAAAGACTCATTGGTTTGGGAAAAAATCTCCAACAATTTAGGGAACAACAATACCTGGAACATGGTGGCGCTCGTGCAAAGCCGTTCAGACCAAAACACCCTGTGGTGTAGCCAGGGTAATGCCCGTATTTTCAAATGCCAAAACGCCCTCGATGAAGACCCTCAATGGCTCAACCTGGGCAATTTCCTGCCATTGGCTTCCAGTCCGGTGGTAGCCATTGAAACACACCCTACAGATACAGGGATAGTTTATATCGCCTACAACACAAATGTGTACCGTTCTGCAGATGGCGGATTTAGCTGGGAAGATATCTCGTCGGGTATCCCACCCATCAACGTGAATACCCTGGTATACGATGTCAATAGTGATGAAGGACTCTACGTGGGAACCGATATGGGTATCTATTATAAAGATGCATCCATGGACTCTTTTATTGAGTTCAGCGACGGATTCCCAGCCAATGTGAGGGTGACCGAATTGGAGATTTTCCAGGGAGATTCACCGGCGGAAAGCAGACTGCGCGCGGCTACCTACGGACGCGGACTTTGGGAATCCGACCTGTTCGATCCTGAAACCTATGTTTTTCCGGCTATCGCATCTGTGCGCGCCGAGGATGATGCCTTCGAGGTATATGCAGATTTTGAAGCACAGGTTTCGTTCTATCGCAACCTGAACATTGTCGAAGTTTCCGGCTTTGAAGATGTGGATATTTTCGTCGAAAACGCCACACTCAATGGAGTGAGCGGAGGTCCGGTAGAATTTACCCTCGACCTGACTCCAACGACCTTCGGGCCGGTGAAAATCTACGTTGAAAACAACGCCGCAACCGATACCGATGGTATTCCAACAACGCATTCCGATACGTTGTTTCTCATGTACAATCCGGTTCCTGAACCGTTCGGTATTTATGGTCCGGGTGGGGTTGGCGATGAAGAGACCATAGCCCTCTGGCTGCGTGCCGATCGCGGAGTGATGTGGCAAGGCGCCCAACAAACCACGAATGGTTCTGTGGACCAGTGGCTGGATCAGAGCGGACAAGGTGCAGAAGCGGTGCAGTCTACTGCTGCGGCTCAACCCATCCTTGGGCTTGGATCAGACGGGATCTATGGTCGTCCGGCAATTGTTTTCGATGGAGAAGATGATTACCTCATGGCCGAGAATATCGTTCCGGGACAAAACCTCAGTGTGTTCAGTTTGGCTAAAGGCGAAAATATCCAGTTCAACACCCACGGGTGGATTGCCTCAGCGCGTATGCCCAATGGATTCGTGCTGCATCCATGGAAAAATGAGTCTCAGTACTCTTCCATGGTCATCGATATGAATGAAGACTATGCCAATGGCTCGAAGGAGTATATTGGTGATGCAGCCGGACAACACATCTACGGCGTGGTGTATGAACAAACCGATTACTATCAGTTTTTCTCAACCCTGTTTGATGAACGCAAACTGGACTGGGGAGGTGCCGAAATTGGTGAACGGTCGGAAGATCAGTCAATCGATATAAAATACGGATGGGATTACGACGACCGTTTTGGGGAAGGCCGCATAGCCGAGCACTTCATTTACAACCGTCGTGTGCATCGCTCGCATTGGATGCTTGCCATCAACTATCTGGCAGTTAAGTACGGCATCGATCTCGGATTGCAGCGTCGATATGCCCAGTGGGATCAGCCGCTAAACGTGGCGGGTATCGGACAGGAGACGTTCTACGACTACCATCACGATGCGCAAGGCACGGGAATAGTCCGCATGAACAATGCTTCAGATATGGACAATGGCGAATACCTGTTGTGGGGAGATGATGAAGCTTCTATGGATATTCAGTCAGATGGCTATCCTATTGAAAGCGCCCGTGTTTTCCGAACCTGGGGATATGACCAAACCGGGGATGTGGGTACAGTATCGGTAAGTATCATGGCTTCTGAAGTTCCCGATTTCGGCGCACCCATTGGTGTAATTGTGGGCGATGAAGACGCGTTCTTGCCGTCCCAACAGTTGGATTTCTTCCCACTTACCCTGGTTGGCGATGTGTGGCAGGCTGAGGTTCAGTTTTCAGGGGCAGGTGTGTTCACGATTGGCGTTGAACCTGTGGTTGGCGTTGCCGAATTCACCGAGCGCGCAGTGGCGATTTACCCCAATCCCACAACCGGCTTGCTCACGTTGGATTGGAGCCGAACAGGCTCAGGATCGGTTCAGATACAAATTTTTGATGCCGTAGGACGCATTGTTTTTGAAGAGTCAAGCGCTGCCATTCGGCAAATGGTTGACCTGTCTGCCTGGGCGGAAGGAAAGTACACCGTGAGACTCATCAGCAATGAAGGCACGGTGATCAAGGATGTGATTAAGCTTTGAATTTAGAACACGTAGTTCACATACAGCTCCAATAAGCGCAGGTGCAAATCGATTGTTCCCAGCGCGGGATCGGTGCGTAATGCGGGGTCTGAATAGTATTCTTTAATCGGACTTCGATACCCAAACTGGGGTGTCCAGCGAATAACAAAATTGATCTTGTCACTCGCCCTGAACTGTGAACCTATGGAGAAATCAAATCCGGCGACACCATATTCAATGGCCTTTTCATAAGATGCAGTTGGCACATCAGGGTGGGGAATGAATCCCAAATCGGTAAGCTTGAGGGTGACACGGTCGGTACCACTGTAGTCCCTGCGGTATCCGGCGTACAGATCCACTCCGTACACCATGGTAAAAACCCTATTGGGTTTGAACCATTCCATTCCTCCACGTACATCAACGATGTAGTTGAACGCCCGGTCCAGGTCGAATACGGCAATCGAATCTCCAACACCCACTACATTTCCCTCTTCAAGGGTCTCGTCGTATCGATCACGAATTTCATAATTGACTGAGATTCTGAGTTTGCGGTTGATGCGCTGTTGACGCTTGTACTGGAGGGTGAACCTCGGCACGGAGGGATAAGCGTTGAGCAAGTAGACCAGGGCAGGAGTGAGGTTGGTGCCGATCGTGTTTCGCGCATCCGGTAGTTTTTCCTCCTCGGGCTCGTATTGCCCCATCAGGGTTCCGGCCATCCCGCCGAGCACAATAATCATCAGCAATCTCCTCATGAAGCGAACATACGAAAATGGAGCGATAGCATTCAAAATCCATTTGAACTTCGATCTTTGTGCAATATTCAGGGGTCTATGCAAACACTCATTCATAACATCAAAGCCATTGTGGGCTGTCACGCTAAAGAAGTTCTTCTCGTAAAAGGTCGAGGGATGAAAGACCTTCCCATTTTGGAGAATGCCTGGCTGCTCATGGAAGACGATCGCATACTGAATATGGGTACCGGAACACCGCCGGAGGGGACGTTTGAACAGATTGATGCAGGCAACGGATTCGTCTTCCCAACCTGGGTGGATTCGCACACGCATATTGTTTATGCCGGAAATCGGGAAGGGGAATTTGTGGATCGGATCAACGGACTCACTTACGAGGAAATCGCCCGGCGCGGTGGGGGGATTCTCAACAGCGCGGCAAAGTTGCGACTGGCGAGTGAAGATGAACTCATCGAAGCGGCGCTTAACCGTTTGACGAATGTCACCAAAACCGGAACCGGCGCAGTAGAAATTAAAAGTGGCTACGGACTGACCATCGACGCCGAGTTGAAAATGCTGCGTGTAGCCAGGAAGTTGGCCCAATTGCAGCCTTTGCCCATTCGCACCACGCTCCTGGGAGCCCACGCATTGCCGCTGGAGTACAAAGGAAACAAGTCGGGATATATTCAACTGGTGTGTGAAGAAATGATTCCACGCGCTGCCGAAGAGGGATTGGCCGATTACATCGATATTTTTTGTGAAGAAGGCTATTTTGATGTTGCAGATACCGAGCGGGTATTGGAGGCAGGCGCCAAATGGGGACTCAAACCCAAGACGCACGTCAACCAGTTCAATGCCATTGGCGGCGTAAAAGCGAGTGTAGAACGAGGTGCCATTAGCGTGGATCACCTGGAAGAATTGGAAGATGATGATATCGACGTGTTAATAGGAAGCGGAACTATTGCCACCGCGTTGCCACTGTGTTCGCTGTTTCTCACCATTCCCTACACACCAGCCCGTAGACTGATCGCGGCAGGAGTACCGGTAGCCATCGCCACCGACTATAACCCCGGCTCATCTCCATCCGGAAACATGAGCTTGGCCGTGGCCCTGGCGTGCATGAAAATGCGCATGAACCCCGAAGAAGCCATCAATGCAGCCACAATCAATGGCGCAGCAGCCTTGGAATGGTCTGATCAAATGGGATCAATGACCTTGGGGAAGAAAGCATCCTTTTTTATCACGCGCGAAATGACTTCATACGCGTATTTACCGTACTCATTTGGCGACAATCTCATCAGTCGTGTGTTTGTGAACGGAAAATTGGTAGCAACAAACTCATAAAGCTATTTTGCAGACACAAAAGCAAGAAACCTGACTCCGGGTCTGTGGATACCCATACGGAATCAGGTTTCTTTTAGATGTGCGGGTTAAAGCAACCTCTTTACATGTACTAATGAAATACCTTAATACGTGCTACAATTCTTGTCACTCATAACTGGAAAGGACTGGATACATAGTCGTTTGCGTTAAGGTATTTCGGCAAATAATTCGCATGTTAGATGCACAGAAAAGGGGATAGGTTGTCTGGGGGAGGAAAAAACAGATACGGCTACAGATGCTAATGGTAAAATTGAGGTCTTAGAGTGGAAAAGGGATATTTTTATAAAGCAATTGCCATCTGTGGTTTCCTGGCAGGTTCTTTCGTTGTTCTATCTCAGGATTCATCGAGGGTTGCAAGAAATCATCTCGGAGGTCAACTTGGAGGGCAAATGATGATTGGCTTGCGATATGAACGGACGACTCTGTCATCGTCATGGTTTCAAGGGAATGTTATTTCTTGTGTTGGACTTAATGCAAATGGTGATTTGGCAGCAGGCGGGCCGGCAGGAACCTATTCGATTCAAACCGGCTTTCACCTGCTGGCTGGGAGAAATTGGCTGTTTATAGAAGCGGGTCCATTTGTGAATTGGAACAAATCGGGGCCTCATACTTTTGCCAATTTGAATGCCTGGTTGGGATTACAATTGAAAACAAAAGGTGGATTTTCACTATGCGCGGGGTATACTCCCATTTTGTACAAAACCTTTACTGAGAGTTCCAATTATTGGGACAGTGTTTTTGGCATTAAACTTTTGGGGGAGTTTTAATTAGTCGAAAAACCAGGCAAATCCTATTGTTCCATATCCATAGTACCCACGTTTCCAATTGGAATCAAATTCGGGTTGAATGGTCTTTTCAAAGAATTCCTGTTCGTCAGGATCGTTGATCAGGGCTTGAATTTCAGGTGAGCAAAGATCTACCGGATCAACCTTGTATTCAATTTTGTGAAAGTATTGACGATAGAAGAAGGAGGTTTTTCGCCACCGAAGTGTGACGCCAAAGTCAGCGAACCACAACCATCGATTTATTTGTGAGGCGTCTAGTTTGTAATAGTCTTCTTGATCTATGTCATAGGTGTCTTTTTCATATGTTCGCCAAGTTCCAAGACCCTCCAGCATAGTATTGTGTTGTACGTATTTCATTCCAATCCCAGCATCGATCTTCCATCCAAACTGAAACACATTGTCACGGCGAGCGGTGATGGCATAGTGTCCGGATTGTTGCAT
>JAGQVX010000109.1 GCA_020437755.1 Flavobacteriales bacterium | reverse complement strand
TCGCTATTTCGGTGTACAACTCTACTGGAAGTGGAATAGAGCAAAACCAACAATTTCCGAATAAAACCAATCCCAATCAACAATGAAAAAGACACTGCTTTTCCTGCCACTTGCCTTAGCGCTGGTTAACGGCTGTAAAAAAGATGAAGATGTGCAACAATGCGAGGCCACAGCTAATTATAATGAGGGTGCTTTGATTGTGAATCAGGGAGCTTTCCAGGGGAATAATGGCTCCATAACGTATGTAAGCGATGGCGGCAGCGCAACGCAACAGATTTTCGCCGATGCCAATGGCATTGAATTGGGTGATGTGGTGCAGTCGTTGAGCATTGCAGGAGACCTGGCCTATATCGTAGTGAACAACTCCTTCAAAGTAGAGGTCGTTAACCGATCGACATTTGAGCGTGTGGCCACGATTGCCGATGCTGCTCTGGACTACCCTCGTTACACCGTTGATGCACATAACGGAAAAACCTATCTGTCAAATGGAGCCTTCGGAGGAAAAGTATTCGCCATTGACCAAGCATCGCATGAATTGTTGGGTAGTATCGATGTAGGTTCCGGTCCGGAACAAATGGTGTACAGCAACAATTATGTATTCGTCGCAAATAGCGGAGGTTGGGGAATGGACTCTACAGTTTCCGTAATCAATACCTCTACGGATGAGGTGGTGGAAACCATCGAATTGTCGCATCGTCCGGTTGATTTGGATGTAGATGGCAACGGACATGTTTGGGTGTTGTGTTCGGGAGAAACGCTATACGATGCCGACTGGAACGTGATCGGCAACACACCTGCCATGGTGCATCAAATCGATGGCAACACGTTTGAAGTAATGGAAAGCATCCAGTTCGGACTGGAAGGTGACCATCCGGTGTCCATGACCATCAATCAAGCCAATCAATCCATTCTGGTAGTAGCCGGGGGAATCCACCAACTAAGCATTTCGGACCTGGCCGCAGGCTGGCAGCAATGGGCATTTGACTTGTTTCAAACTGTTGATTATGATCCATTTACACAAACGGTGTGGGCTGCGGATGTGCCTACCTATACCTCAAGTGATATGGTACACCAACTGAACACTTCCGGACAGATTGTTGAGTCCATTGAAGCGGGCATTGCTCCTACGCATATCGTTTTCGCACACTAACAATCGAGTAGGTTACTGCCTGAAATGTGCCGTTGATATGCAGCGCATCACCATGCGGGATGACACATCGCGATGGTATGAAAATTGAGTAGCCCCGGTTCGAAATGAAACTTCACGGAATAGATGTCGTGAACGCTCACGTTTACGATATTTGAATCAAAGAAAGAAAATGAAAACACTTTTGACTTTTTGTTTGTTGGCGTTGTCCACATGTGGATGGACGCAGGTAGGAAATGACCTTGAAATGTATTCTGTTGATGGAAAGAAATTCACCCTGGTGGTAGCGGGCCAGGTGATTAATGAAACACCTCAATCGCGTGTGGAGATTCACGATACTCCACATGACTACCTGTCCGATGTTGTCGTTCGGTTTGAAGACGAGTCTATTCCACCTCTAGAGTACAACACTTTGTTGCTATCCGATCCAGCTTCAAGTTCAAAGGATCCCGTAGCAGCAGTATATCGAATCATCGAAAAAAAGGGCAAGTACAAAGTGAAATTTGTGTCCCGATCGTTCAAGAAGAAATTGTAAGAAATCATTCTTATCGATACAACAACCTCGCATCAGCGGGGTTGTTTTTTTTTGTGGACAAATGTCGTTAGTTTTGGGAAAAATGTCTAAATTAGGGGAGTAATTATGATGCCATGCCTAAAAATCCCCATGATAAAGACTTGAATTCCGCCATGCGGAAATACGTTGCCCAAATCCCTGATATTTCTGAGCGCACGCTTCATGATCGGGAAATGACTTACGAGGCCTTCTTTGAAGATAAAATGCTCGTGGTGCAAGCTATACGCAGCGGTCTCACTTTTGAAATGTTTAATGAAATCTGCTCCGTTTCTCCCTTCTCGGAAGCTGATTGGGCGGAATACCTCAGTGTATCCACCAAAACCATGCAGCGTATTAAAAAAGAGAAGAACTTCACTTTAAAGCCCATCCACACCGAGAAAATCTTTGAACTTGCCGAGGTTACTCAGCGCGGTGAGGCCATCTTCGGTTCATCTCGGCAGTTTTATCAGTGGCTCAAAACGCCCTGTAAGGCACTGGGCAATCTCACTCCCGCTGATCTCCTCCGTGATTCCTACGGCAAGGAAATGGTAATGGCTGAGCTCAACCGCATTGATCAGGGCATTTTTGCATAATGCGGGTTTTTCGTCTTACACGCCGTAAGTATGCCGAATCATTGTCGGGCAAGGGTGCAGCCCTTTTCGCAAACCGATGGAACTCTAAAGGCACAGAAATAGTTTATTCCAGTGAAAGCAGGGCTTTGGCCATGGCTGAAGTGGCTGTCCATTTGCCGAATGGCTTAATCCCTGCCGACTACGTGATGCTCGAAATTCAATTGCCCACTTCCGTCACCATACCAACTTTATCCGCCTCCAAGTTGCCGGACCGCTGGCAGGTTCATCCACCGGGTGTGCACACGCAGCAATTAGGAGATGCATTCATTCTTGAATCCAAATCCCTTGCTTTACGCGTTCCTTCTGCAGTTGTCCCCGGCGACCACAATGTGCTAATCAATCCATTTCACCGGGATTTTAAAAAAGTGAAAATCGTTGATATTTCTGATTTTCCATTTGATGAGCGCTTGTTCAACCCACGCTGATCCTTCGGCTGCATTACATGTTGCTTATCCGAGAGTTTGCCATGTGAGCAGGTTTGCACTACCTTGTGGACATGGCAGCTAATAAGGAACTTTGGACGGCAAATCTCAAGAAGTACGACGAAATCATTTCGTTAACAACCTTTTTTGAACGCAAGGGAAAAACCATGCCCTACACCTCCGCAAACGGTTATATGTTCACCCTGTTCAATAAAGACGCTGAAATAGGAGTGAGGCTATCTCCCGAAGCGCAGGAGCGTTTCATCGCCCGGTACGATTCCGGTCCGTATTTCTCCTATGGAGCCAAGATGAAGGACTATGTCATCATCCCGGAAGAACTATGGTCCAACAACAATCTCATGAAATCGCTGATTGAAGAAAGCTACCATTTCGTTATGACGCTTCCTCCAAAGTAACCACAATGAATGTTACTTTTTAATGAATCGAAGCGCGGTGCCTTCAACCTGCAGGATGTACATACCCGCGGGCAGTTCCGTCACATCCACAACACCATTGTCCAGTCGTTCCCTCCAGATAACCTGGCCTTGAGCCGATTGGATCAGAACCTCAGCGTTGAGTTGGTCTGCCGGCAGCCCGTCGATCGTCAAAGTGTACGAAACCGGATTGGGAAATAGTCGCAGATGGAGTAACCCCGTGGAGAAAACAAATACGGTAGTGTCTACCGTGTTCGTATCCACCGTATTGGTGTCGGTCACCAACGTATCACACAGTCCAAATCCAATGAGTCGTCGGTCAACTTCCGGGGTGATTTCCAGACCTAAAGCTAAAGCAATTGAATCCCAGGGGACAGTTTTGAAGTTGGAATAGCCCACATCATTGGAAGTGTCGTGCGTAATGAATACACCATTGGGGTACAAGTTGCCCATTGGCATGTTGAGCACGTCAATGCCATCTGCATGATATACCCCATCCACACCCAGCTCATCGTTATCTACGAATTCGAAAGTACCGAGGTATTCATTGTCGCCTTCCCTGCGATACACTTGAAAATCGCTGGCGCCCTGAGAGGAAACCATCAGATAGCCGGTTGAGTCTCCTGTGTAATAGATGCACAATCCCTCCAATAAGGAAGTGAGATAGGGACCGGAGGTAGAGTCCATCAGGACACGGTCTTGTCCGTCTTCCGGACGAGCGCCGTACTTCCAAATGCCAACGCTTTCTTCACATACGTAAAAGTAATTCAACACCGGATCAGCAACCATACCTTCGGTTCGGGTAGGAAGGTCTTCCAGTGTTCGCACCAACTCAATATCGATAAGGCCTTCGGGCGTGTTGATCATACGGTACTGGTAGCATTTTCCATGCGTAGTGCGGCGTGAAAGAAAGGAGTAAAATTCGTTGTTACACAAATCGGAATACATCGTGAATCCATACATGTCGCTCATGCCCACGTCGGTATTTCCGGTGATATTAATCAGCGAGCGCGTATCGGGATCGATGCGGAAGAAATCGAGCGAGGTTGCAGGTTTGTTGCAAGCCCCCACCAGGTCGATGGTGTCGCCATTCAGCACATAGTTGTACATGACGTCCACATTGTTGTATTCGATTCCTTGTGGCGTCGCATCAAAGCGACTTCCATCCATATTGTACAGTTCCAATCGGCCATTGGCCGACTTGTCGGTACCCACAAAAAAGGAAGAATCGGGCCACACCGGGTGTAGCCATATAGCCGGATCATCGGCGCCGTTGTTGTTGAGCACGGGGTCGGTTTCCAAAAGAGGCATAATAGGCTCCTGGGCAAATGCCGAAAGCACCATCAAACCAAATAAGAAGGTTGTAAATTCTTTCACGGTAAGATTCTAAAGGCATTCAAAGGTAACAATGTTCCTTTGATTAAAGAGTATATGGCATCCGCCAAATGGATTACCCTACCATTTGCCGAATGGCTGAAACACGTATTCCAGCTACTTGCCGCTTCCTTTCAAAACGATCAACACCGTGTAGATCAAAATCTTGATATCCACGGCAATGGACATGTTCTCAATGTAAAGAATGTCGTATTTGAGGCGCTGAATCATCTGATCGACGTTCTCGGCATATCCGTATTTTACCTGTCCCCAGCTTGTAATTCCCGGACGAACCTTGTGCAAGTGACGGTAGTGTGGGGCGCGTTGCGTGATTTGATCGATGAAGAACTGACGCTCGGGACGCGGTCCTACAAGAGACATATCGCCTTTCAATACATTCCAGAATTGAGGAAACTCGTCCAATCGGGTTTTACGCAAAAAGCGACCGAGAGGAGTGATGCGCGCATCGGTGGTACTTGATAATTGCGGTCCGCTACTTTCTGCATCCTTAACCATGGTGCGGAACTTATAAATCTGAAAGGGCTTGCCATATTTTCCAATGCGTTCCTGGCTGAAAAAGACCGAACCCGGCGAGGAGAGTTTGACCAGGATGGCAAGAATGATATACAAGGGCGAGAGCACTAGCAGCGCAAAGATGGAAACGGCGATATCCAGAATCCGCTTCACCGAGAACTGCCATGCCGGCATGATTTCACGGTTGATAGCAATAAGCGGGGCTCCGAAAATACTCGACATCTTTACCGAACCGGTGAGGATGTCGTACATATCGGGAATCACCTTTATTTGCACGCCTGTGCCTTCCAGTTCATTCAAGATATTCTCCAGATAACCGTGATCTGAGGATTCAATGGCAATAATTACCTCCTCAACACTTTTAGTGGCGATAAGCTGGGGTAAATCCTTGTATGTTCCGAGGAGCGGCATAATTTCCGAGAGTAAATTGTCCACTCCATTCACCCGAACGAATCCCAAAAAGCGGAATCCCTGCGACTTGGGAAGGGATTGAATCTCTTCGAAAATACTGATGGCCATTTCGTTTCCACCAACCATAATGGTGTTGAATCCAATTTCACCCCTATGAATACGATGCACAGTGCGCGTCGTGAGAATCAATCGCCCAATCAGCGTAAACCCAAAATGCGAACAAAACAAGGCGAGCAACGACTGGTAGTAGTTGGTGTAGGATGCAATCTGGTCGTCGAGAAGGAAGACAAAGAAGATCGTCATGACCCCCAAAACCGACAGGACAAACGTCTGACTCAGTTCCTTCAATCGGTGTCGGCGGTATATGCGGTTGTACTGACCGGCAACCACATAGAGCATGATCCAGAAAAAGGGGATGAAGAACAATCCGTAGTAATAGTTGGCATCCAGTTGAATATCAACGGGATATCCGAACTTATCGGGTTCCGGAATGGTTTTACGAAAGATGAAAAGAAATGTCCAGGCAGCAGACGCACTGATCCAGTCGGCGATGAGATATTTGAGTACCTGGAGTTTTACGTTCATCTCAGAAGTGGACTATACGGATGTTATCAAACCATAATCGGGCAGTGCTCACATCGGCTTCCCGCACACTTTCTATATACAAGTAAACTTCTTCAGCCCCCACAATGGATTGTCCCACAACACTCAAGTCCACATAAATCTTATTCCATTCGGGCGAGCCGGTTTCTTCATCGGTACGATTGACAATGAGCGCCAGATCTTTTCGTGGCGTCCCACCCCGTACACTATTGAATCCAATAGCGAAGGTGTTGTTGCATTTATAGTTCAGTTCCAGCCACATTTGCGTGCCCAATGGCAGGTCTAAGTCGGTGGCGGATTCTACCTGCCACGTAACTCCGTCGCCATCCATAACAAGTTTGGCCGAACGCTCACCTTCAAATACATCCTCGGGATCCTGACTGTCCTCAACCACTTCCCAGGTATACTCGCTATTTGAGGTGGTTTCAAATTGTGTTCCCGCAACAATCTCAAAGTCCTCCTGCAGCGCAAAATTCAAATCCGACTTGAACGTAAAATGAGGAGTAATTGTATCGGTTTCCAGCGGATTGAGATTCACAACGGTACCATAAGGCTGATAAAAGGGATACATGATTCGCGTGGAGCTGATGCCGTTGTTCTTAATACCGGCGCGCATTTCAATGCTCACATTGCCTTCGTGGAGCACGGGCACTTTGGCAGGCACGCTATATGCACCCAGCATCACGCCTTCCGCAAATACCCACACTTCGGTGATTTTTTCACTGTCGGTTCCATTGCCGGAGGCAAAAGTAAAATCGTCGATGTAAATGAAAGCGGGAGTTTGCTCGTCAGGATCAATCCACTTGCACGAGGTAATAAGGAGAGCAAAAAGGGCGAAAAGCAAAGTAGAGCTTGTCTTCATGTATTCGTGTTGCCAGAAAAATAAAGGCGCGAAATTAGGAAATTCCCACGTCTTGGTCTGGGCTAGTTGTTCCGGTACTGTAAGGTTCTCTGCAGAGGGTCAGTCTGCTCTTCCATAACGCGTGCTTTTCGCAATTATTTTAGGTCCGGGTAAAAAAGATTTCCAAGCGGTTCTGGCATCCGCCAAATGGTGATCAGGCCTGCAGAAAATCACTGTTGATCGCCATTTTTTCTAGGATTTCGTAGGCTACAACAAGAGCATTATACCCGTCATCAATCGATACTTTCGGAGTGGTACCTTTCCGAATGGACTCTTCAAAAGATGCCAGTTCGTCGCGAATCGCATTGTTGGGAACAATCTGAGGCTTTTCAAAGAATATTTCTTTGTAGCCTTTCCCCTCGCCAAGATCTATGTTCACGGTAAACGGATCAGGCTCTCCTTCAATGGACTTCATGCGGACGATTTCAGAGGTTTTTTCCAGAAAGTCCACGGCAATGTATGCGTCGCGCTGAAAAAAGCGCGACTTACGCATGTTTTTTAGTGAAATCCGACTCGCGGTGAGGTTGGCAACGCAGCCATTGTCAAATTCCAACCGTGCATTGGCAATGTCAGGGGTATCACTCACCACGGCGACGCCGCTGGCACTTATATTTTTTACTCGTCCTTTCACCACGCTCAACACAATATCAATGTCATGAATCATCAGGTCGAGCACCACTGAGACGTCTGTACCGCGTGGATTGAATTCCGCTAATCGATGGGTCTCCACAAATCGGGGATCCTCGAAAAATGACTCTGCGGCCAGAAATGCCGGATTGAATCGCTCAACATGGCCCACCTGCACCTGAGTGGCAGCTTCGTGCGCCAGCTTGATGAGCGCTTTCGCTTCATCAATGGTGTTGGTGATGGGCTTCTCAATGAAGACATGCTTGTGAGCGCGCAGCGCTTTTGAGGCGCATTCAAAGTGAGAAAGGGTAGGAGTGACTACGTCCACAACATCTACGGCATCGATGGTGGCGTCCAGGTCATCAAATGACGGGATACCAAATAATTCCTCTGCTTCAGCTCGCGCCGCCGGATTAGGATCGAAAAATCCAACCAATTCGTAGCGGTCCGAAATTTCCCGAATGCATTTCATGTGAATCTTTCCCAGGTGTCCCGCACCCAATACCGCGATTTTTAGCATGTCAACTTGTTTTGGGCAAAATTATTCAAGGGATTCCCTACCTCTGAGAATTCATTTCGGAATTATCAACAGCCCATTGAAAGTAGAGTCCAAAAATGCCAAACGCCGGTATACGGATTTGGAATTCCGTACACCGGCGAAGGAAATGAATCGTTAAGTGGCCTGAGCCTTACTTACTAAGCTTGAGGGCAATACGTCGTTGATTGTCATCCATAGGATCCAGGTTGGGCAACAGTTGTTCATCGCCATAGCCGTTGGCGTCGAGTTGTCCTCCATCAACACCGCGGACAGTGAGTTTGGTTTTTACCCAAAATGCACGCGTTGATGACCAGGCCTTCTTGGTAGTTGCACCCACGGCATTCTTGGCTTTTGGCGTATGTGCCTGAATTTCACATTTTACATCGGGATAGGCTTTAAGCAGCGCTGCGAGTTTGTCGAGCTGCTCCTTTCCCTCGGCTGAAACTTCTTCACCGTCCAAGGGTACCTTATCCAATATAAAGGTTTGTTCGCCGGTTCCGTTTTCCATCCAGCCTTTGATGCTGTATTCAACGGTACCTTCGTTGAAAACCATATCGGCAAGGACGGGTTGAAGCCCTTCCAGATCTTCTCGAACCTCCCCGGCGGTTTCTTTGACTTCTTCAACAACATTTTCGGCTGCGTCTTTTACTTTTTCCGCAGCATTGTGCATGTCGTCGCCCATGTCCGATACTTCAGTATCAGCGCCGTCGGTGCTATGATCATGGTTGTCTCCGCATGAAGTCAGGGCCACAGTTCCTGCGATAAAAGCGGCCAAAAAGGTGTTGGTTAGTGTTAAATGCATAGGTCTACGTGTCATGATAAATTGATTTAGGGTTCGTGTTCTAGACGCTAAGTTAATGGGCAGGTCACTTAATTGGATAGCTTTTTACCATTATTCTAAAATTGATGCATCTTGGAAATTGAAACCAAGCACGTTGGCCAGTACAACTCTTTTCTGGTTTTTGGTTGTGTAATCCTACATTTTTGGAGGGATATATGTCACATTCCACGTTGATCAATCTGCTTAGCTTTGCCCGCAAAATGTAACTCCCTCACATCCCCATGACTCAAACGGGTTGTCTCTTTAATGAACAGGCCACGCTCCGTAAACTGGCCTTGTATTTACCGCATCAGCTCCCATTAAAGGACTTCGTTCACCACAACACGTTGAGTGCTTTTCAGGAATTTCGCTTTGAAGAGGCATTGTGCAGAGCTTCCAAAATATTTGGCTACAAAACCTCGCTCAACCTCGATGAGTACCGGGAAATGTATGGCAATCACAAGATCAGAGAGAGCATTCTCGAAGAGGTGCTGGTGCGCAATGTAGGAGAGCAGGAGGCTGATGATTGGGTGCACAAGTTGCTCAATAAAAAGTACGATCAGAACATAGGTAGTCGGCTTGGGGATTTCCGACAGCAATGGAAGGACGTCTACAATGTTGATTTGGAACACGGGGTTAATAACTTGCTGTTCAGACTCGTGGGGAGCTATTTGGATCAGGGAGTGGGAAGGCTGCCCATGCCGATTTCGCCCGATGGCTTCCTGGCTACCGTTCGAGACATCTCGCAATCGAGCATGCTTAGCGTTACCAGAAGTAAATTGGGAAAAACCCTACTCGCACGGAAAGATGTTCAGATCGAAGAACTGCTCGATTTTCTGGTTGCCGATCCATGCTTGTATGAAAGGTATTTGTTCGAACAGCAATTTGGTCACCCGGGTTGGTCGGGAATGGTTGCCACGCTGGAATCACATCCCGAATCATTGGTCGAACTACGTCAGATCACACTCAAGGATTTCATTAAACTGGAATTGATACTGGAAATTGATGCCCTGGAATCACGATTGAAAGGTCGGTGGAAACCGTTCAAACATGTGGCAGGGGAGGTGATTGGAGACTTATTCGCCCCCACTGAACCTACGGAGTTGGATCGTGTGAAATGCTTGTGGCAGGAGGCATTTGAATGGAGCTACTACGACGCCGTTTTGGCCGCAGTGCAAAAGGCCAAACAAAGTGCGCCAACCAGCGGACAAGCGAGTTTTCAGGCCTTTTTCTGCATCGATGATCGCGAAGGGTCTTTTCGCCGACATATCGAGGCTTTGGATAAGAACTGCAGCACTTATGGGACTCCAGGTCATTTTGGAATCATAGCACAATTCCGTCCGGCTGAATGCAGCAACACCATCAATATCTCACCCGGTAGCAAAACGGGAAAGCACACCATTGTTGGAACGGGCAGAGCAGATCACCTGAAGCAAAACATTCACTTTTCACCCCGGACGAATGCTCCCTTAACCAGCTATTTCATCTCTCTGTTCGCAGGGTTCTGGTCGGCTTTACTGCTCTTTTACAACATATTCCGACCCCGAAAAAGCGCGCTGGCCATTAGCTCATTTGCGCATGCTACAGCACATTCAGGTTTGAAAATTGCCGCTGATGAATCGTCGCAAAACCATCCGGAAGAAAGGGGGTACTCAACCGAGGAGATGAGCGAAGTCGTGGAGGGAGTGCTCAGAACAGCAGGACTGGTTTCCGGATTTGCTGATTTGATCTATATCATTTCGCATGGTGCCAGTAGCGTAAACAATACGCATTACGCGGGGTACGACTGCGGCGCCTGCGCGGGTCGACCGGGATCCGTGAATGCCCGATCGTTTTGTACAATGGCCAACGACCCAAAGGTTCGATCTGTTTTGTCGGAAAAGGGCATTTCGGTACCTTCCAAAACCGTGTTCTTTCCGGGATTGCACGATACCACGCGTGATGAAATCGAATTTTACCATGATCAGCAACTGTCAGCGTCTCAAGCGACGCTGCACCAACTCAACCAATCGGTATTTACTCAGGCTCTTGAAAACAATGCCCGGGAACGGGCGAGAAGGTTGTTTGAAGTAAATCCGGGTGCCTCGCCGTCCAAAGTGCACGAGAAGATGAAACGGCGGTCGGTTTCCTTGTTTGAACCCCGACCAGAATTGAATCACGCCAATAATGCGCTCTGTTTGGTAGGTCGTAGAAATATCTACCAAGGCTTGTTCCTGGACCGAAGATCTTTTCTGCAATCGTATGATCATACACAAGACGCGACCGGTGAACTTTTGACTGAACTCTTAAGTGCGATTGTACCTGTGTGTGCCGGTATCAATCTGGAGTATTACTTCTCACGGGTGGATAATCAAAAACTGGGTGCCGGCTCGAAACTGCCACACAATGTTGCCGGATTGATCGGTGTTACCAATGGTGTGGAAGGAGACCTTCGAACGGGATTACCTCAGCAGATGATCGAATTGCACGACCCCATCCGATTGATGATGGTGGTGGAGCAGGCACCCGAGGTGGTACTCAAGGCCATTATGGTTAATGAGTCTTTGTACAATTGGTTCGACAAGTCATGGGTTCATTTGTCGTGCATTGATCCTTCCACAGGTAGTGTATATCGCTTTTACAAGGGTGGATTCTCGCCATACACGCCCTCGAAGAAATTGATCGACATCATCGAGGATGCTGACTCCCTTTTGGAAAGGAGTGCTTCGCAAATGCCTGTTTATCTGATTAGGAAGAGCTGATGGAGAACCTGGTGCCTATATTTCTATTGATTCCGTTGTTGGGTTTTCTGGCCAACGGATTGGTTTCCAAGTCTGATGAGCAAAAACTGTCTCAGGTTACTTCAGCCATGCTTGGGGTTCAGTTTTTGGCGGTGCTTTCGTTTACAGTCGCATGGCTCATCTCCGGACACGACAATGTGTATAAGCAGTGGTTTGTAATGTATGAGTCGGCCGGGTATCATTTCTATGTGGACTTGTATTTCGATGAGGTTACGGCGGTTTTCCTGGCAATGGGGTCGATTCTTGCGTTTTTAATCACCACATACAGCCGAAATTATCTGCTCCATGAATTGGGATACAAGCGCTTCTTTACCACGGTGCTTTTCTTCTTCTTGGGGTACAACATTGTGGTGTTATCAGGCAACTTGACTACCGTGCTTGTGGGCTGGGAATTTGTAGGGGTCTCGTCGTTTCTGCTCATTGCTTATTACCGGAATCGGTTTATTCCGGTGAAGAACGCAATTAAGATATTCTCCCTGTACCGAATTGGAGATATTGCCTTGCTCTTAAGCTTATGGTTTTTGCACCAGATGGTTCAGGATCAGCATGTGACGGGCTTCAAAGACCTGTATGAATTGGTCAGTCTGTCCATGCCTCACTCACCAATGGCTATTGGATTTGGAATCTGTATTCTTTTGGCGGCTGCCATAAAATCGGCCCAGTTTCCGTTTTCGGCATGGTTGCCACGCGCTATGGAGGGGCCAACGCCGTCGAGCGCTATTTTCTACACATCGCTAGCGGTTCACCTCGGTGTGTTCTTACTCCTGCGGACATATGACTTCTGGGTGCACATTGCTGTTATTCGCAATACCATCATTGCGTTTGGAATCATTTCATTTCTGTTGTCATCCTTTGTGGCAGGTTCCCAGCACTCCATCAAAGGCCAAATTGCGTATGCTGTTGTTGCTCAGGTAGGACTTATGTTTGTAGAAGTAGCCCTTGGCTACCATTGGCTGGCGTTGATTCATCTATTCAGTCATGCCATGTTCCGGAGTTATCAGATGTTGATTTCACCGTCGGTCGTGGCGTTTTCCATCCGACGCCAGCTCGTGGCCGTGACTCCAAGGAGACTGAGGTCGGGCAAATGGAGTCAATGGGTCTACAACAGCCTGTACGTCCTGAGCTTAAACGAG
>JAGQVX010000108.1 GCA_020437755.1 Flavobacteriales bacterium | reverse complement strand
ATAGGGAACTAATCCCTATCTTCCTACTCGATGCTCCCGTTCTAATTTCCAGACTAATTATTTTTCTTTCCAGTAGGCCGTTTTGATCAGATGAATCTTACACTACACTTCTCTAGATTTTGATTCCTTTGTAAACCTAAATGGCATAATTTTAGCAGAGTATTTAGAAATCAAAACCATGAAGAAGTTTCTTTTCCTATTGTGCATCCTTACCACAGCACAATTATTTGCACAACGCATTGGCAATAATGTGCCAACCAATCTCAAAGGTTCAACCATCTATCTTCCGCACAACGATTTGGCGTATGCCACATCCCTTTCCAATGCCCGAAACAACAGCTTCGCCGGTGGAAAAATCAAGGCTATTAATAGCCATGAGTATTTCAAGATGATGACGACTACCGATGGATATACCATTGTGCCCGTGAAGGAAGTTATTGGCGAAAAGAGCAACATCTGGCTCACGCTGTACAAGAACACCCCTAAAGCGGTTGTGCGACAGGCCGACAAGACAGGATTCTACCTGCCCGATCCGGCGTTGAAGGCAGTGGTAGCCATCAAAATCGACCCATCCAAGTTGGGTACCACTTACGATCAACTTTACCTTTCGGCTTTGGAGGCGCTATTGCAAGGTATAAGTCAACTTGCTCCGGAAGAGCGAACAGCCAAACTGGAAAGTAATTCGGGTATGGAGAATGTGGACATTCTCGTATTGCATGACAAGGAAATGCAGCCCCTGTATAACATTCCGGGGAAGATATCGTCCATTCATCCAGCAGCGGTTATTGAGTCGCTTCCTATTATTCGAAAACGTCTCACAAAAGGGCAAGAGGGTACTGCCGTTCTCGAAGTGATAGAATACTTTGAGGAAGGTAAAAAGCCGGCGTTCGAAGCCCGGGTTTTTACTGCAAATGGTGGCTTGATTTACCTCAAGACGATCACCACCGAATCGGGTAATGCCATGGTCGATCGTGCGCTGCTCGAAGCACTCATGTCTGAGAAGCACCAATTGAACAAAGCAGGCAAATAGAATTACCAGCCGCGACGATCTACTAAATATACGAGAGAAGCAATGGTGGCGGCTCCCAATTCAAGCTCCCGCTTATTGACATTTTCAAACGTATCCCGGTTGGAATGATGGTAGTCGAAGTATCGCTGTCCGTCAGGCACAAGGCCAAATAAAGCTGTAGTATCATTCTTCAGCGGACCAATGTCAACTCCACTAAACCCCCGTTTGAACAAGTGCACGTTGTAAGGCTCAAACAAGGGTTGCCATGTTTTCATGACTTCGTATTGTTCATCGTTACCTTGTAGTCGAAATCCGCGCGGAGTAAATCCCCCGGCATCCGATTCAATAGCTGCATAGTGGTTCATACCCGTTTCACGTGCTACACGGGCATACGTTTCACCGCCGTTATTTCCGTTTTCCTCATTGATGTACAACACCACCCTCAACGTTCGCTTGAGGGGCACATCCAGGGCCTGCAGTGCGCGCAGAACCTCAATACTTTGTACTATTCCCGCTCCGTCGTCATGTGCCCCCTCACCTATGTCCCAACTGTCTAAATGTCCACCAACCACGATGTACTCCTCCGGATAGACCGACCCCGGCAATTCACCAATAACATTGGCTTGCATTTTATCTTCGAAACGCTGACACCCCAGATATAGGGTATATCGGAGCTTGGGATCACGTTTAAGCGCTTCACTTAACTCAGAGGCATGAACCGTGCTGATGGCCGCCGCCGGAATACGCTCCACATCGTCATCGTAGTGCATTCCTCCGGTATGGGGAAAGGTGTCTAATGCATGCGTAAGCGATCGCACTAAAACGGCCGCAGCACCGTACCTGCTGGCTTCAGAGGCACCCTGTCCTCGTTGGTTATAGGCGCCTCCATACGCAGCCCCGGTATTGATCAACAAAGGATCCATTGGACGGTTGAACAGCACAATTTTCCCTTCTATGCGTTCCCTGCCCAAGGCCTCAAGCTCCTCAAAAGTCTTTACTTCAACAACTTCTGCCGTTATTACTCCCGAGCATCCTACAGAGCCTCCCAATGCGCAAATATTGGTTGGGTGACGTTCACCGGCACTTTCAAAATACCCGTATTCTCCCTCACCGCGCACCCAATGAGGAACTTCAACCTCTTGCAGATGCACGTTTTGAAATCCGTAGTTCTCGAGCAGTGCTTTTCCCCATGCAATAGCCTGGTCTGCTTCGGCTGAACCGCTCAATCGGGCACCGATGTCTTTGCACAAAACCCGCAAATTCTCATGGCATTCACCATGCGCCAATACCTCCGAATAAATGTTGCGAATCATGGTGGAGTCTTCTTCAAAAGTGGTTTGGGCCATAGCACCAACACTACCAAAGAATATGAGGGACAGTAAAAGTTGTTTCATGTGTCCAAAATACAAATTACACTAGTTCATAAAGGAACCATTGTTTATGTCGAATGTGTTGCCGGTAAATGAGGTTTCTTGATTGGTCAGCAGGAATGTTACTAGCCTCCCTACTTCGTCGGGCGTGCTCATTTTGCCGGTAGGAACGTAGCTCATTTGCTGTTCAAGACATGCGTCAAATGTCGCTCCGCTCCTGTCGGCTAACAACTGAATGCCTGCACGTGCCATCTCGGTGTCCACCCAGCCGGGGGCGAGTGCATTGACCAGGATTTGCTCATGGGCAAGCTCTACAGCCAGCGCGCGGGTTAAGCCCAATAGTCCCGCCTTGGACGTGCAGTAGGCGGTATAGTTAGGTACTCCAAATCGGGCCAAACAACTCGAAGTGATGAGAATATTCTTGTATCCTGAAGTGCCACGCAAATAGGGAAGGCACTCCATAATGGTGTAGTACGTTCCGTTCAAATTGGTGTTGAGAATCAAATCCCATCGATCACCTTCCCCATACGTGTTTTCTCCGCCGATACCGGCATTGGCAAACACTCCGTGAAGCGAAGAGCCCGGCTCCAGCGCCTTCCTTAGCGATTTGGCGAATGCCTCCTTATGGGTAATATCAACGTCCAAAAGCACGTGCTGCTCACGGTTTTCCAATTCAGCAAGGGTTTCCTCCAGAGCTTCCACACGCCGCCCCACCAGGATGAGCCGTATTTCCGCATTTTTACTTAAGGCTATAGCTGAAGCCCTTCCAATTCCCGAACCCGCGCCGGTTATAAGGATGCTTTTCATCATGTCCATTTAATTTTATTCCAGTTCAAATTCTATGTAATACCTTTTTCGCATAGGAATTCCCATGATCTTAAAGGGTTTGTACTGCAAATTGTTCAGACTCAGAAACTGTGCACAGTGAATTCCTTTGCCTTGAATATCACGCAATACGTCAATACTGCTCAGTGTTCCCGTGTCGGTAGTCTCAATGGCTAAAAGCACATGGGCCGAATCAGGATGCTGTCGGGGAATAAACCAGGGATTATCCCGTACAGCCAGCTTCTGATCTTGGTAATCACGGACGTCTTGTAGCGACAAATTGGGCCAGTTGTACAGGGGGTTCAAAACCGGAACAGGCGCTACCCAGGGCAATTGAACTACGCCTTCCGTCGGCTTGGAGGCATAGGTGCCCCGCCAGGAAATACGTCCGTTTTTGTTACGGGTAATCCATTCATCTACCGGTTGATTCAAAAACTCCGCTCCTTGCCGACGGCGTTGGCCCAAATCGAACTCCACCTGGAGTCCCTGTCGAAAACTCCGGTCGTAGCTATGTATGGAAAGTGTATCCCCGGCATAATCTATGGCCGTCCACCTACCATTACGATAGCCATTGAGCACATGGCCACTCACGGTAGTACTTTGTGCATCGGTCGTATAGGTGACCGGAATTCCCAATGTGTTTTCCCGATCGAAGAACCACGTGCTGTGGGGTTGGGCATTCTCCTCATAAAAGGCCCAAACAGAATCGGGCCGGCCTTCTTTGAACTTGCCTTCAAAGGCGGTTTTTCCATTGTCGTGATACAGGGTACAACGCCCATCCGGAACACCCTTATGAATGGGAAAACGAAGATTGATCCGTTGATTGGCGCCTTCAATCAGGAGCATTCCTTCTCCATCCACGACTCCACCGCCCTCCACCGGATTTCCCCAAATGTCTTGCATGGCGTAT
The DNA here is from genome assembly GCA_020437755.1 of Flavobacteriales bacterium. Lineage (GTDB taxonomy): Bacteria > Bacteroidota > Bacteroidia > Flavobacteriales_D > Sanyastnellaceae > JADFAK01. The sequence goes on along the minus strand of JAGQVX010000108.1, from coordinate 9,117 downwards.
GTAGCATCGAGGCGGTTGTCAACGAATATGGCGTGTACAGCCAGGGTTCCTGAACTATGCCACAACTTGAACGGACCGTCAAGTGCCCACAAATTCTCAGTGAAAGCGAAAGAACTCATAATGGGCTGTAGACACAAGATCATGGCCAATCCCCCGCATTGCTGAACACGACCCATGTGCTCCTGTTGATCCAGATCCAGGTAGGCGCGCAGGGATTGAAGAGGTAACCCGTCCGAATTGTAAACCGTTTCATCGCACCAAAGTCTGGAACCCTCAAGTCTGCAGTCGCGCTCCAGTAAAACAGACCCTTGTTCGCTGTAGTAGGTCAGTGAACGGTACAAGGTGTCATTGATAAAATCAATTATTGCAGCCGGTTTTCCTGTGGGATAATAGCCCGTCCATAGCCCTGTCTTTTCGCCGTTGCGGTACCTTCCGTTTGCGGAAAGATTGCCGTTGGCATAGTAGTAATCCCATTCACCGTATTGCACATTGTTGGCAAAAATGCCCTTGGCCGATAGATTGCCATTCTGATGAAAGAACTTCCAACTGCCCGAACGTAAATTATCTTCGTACGCCCCATCAATCACCACCTCACCGTTGTACTGAACCTGATATACGCCATTTTTGAAGTCCATCTGATCCCGAGGAGCCTCGAAATAGGTGACATAAGGCGATTCTGATTCCAGTTTGTACAATTCCGTTTCTGCTTCACGCGACATGCCCGTTTGTGCCGACACAGGGATCATTCCCAACTGTGACAAAACGACCACAAGGACGAAGGGGAAATGTCTAATTTTGCGAAGCATAAACAAATATACATGGCAAGAACACCCACTACAAGTATTCCTCTCGGATTTCAGGCACCCGATTTTTCGCTTCCCGAACCGCTCACCGACAAGGTAGTGACGCTTAACGAGGTACAAGGTACCCATGCCACACTGGTGATGTTTATCTGCAACCACTGTCCTTTTGTGGTGCACGTTATGGACGAACTGGTTCGATTGGGCCGGGACTATACTTTACCGGAAGTTGGCATGGTGGCCATTTCTTCCAACGACGTCATGAACTATCCCCAGGATGCTCCTGATTTGATGGCTGAATTGGCACGTTTGAAGTCCATGCCATTTCCATACCTCTATGATGAGTCTCAGGAGGTAGCCAAAGCATACGATGCTGCTTGCACTCCCGATTTTAGTGTTTTTGATGCACAAGGCAAATGCGTTTATCGCGGACAGCTCGATGGCAGTCGTCCCGGAAATGATGTTCCTGTGACCGGAGTGGATATCAGAGAAGTGTTGGATACATTGGTAAGTGGGGGACAAGTGCCACAGGAAGGACAGCGCCCTAGTTTGGGATGCAATATTAAATGGAAGGAAAATGCGATATAACCTGAGTGAGATCAGCGAACTGATCAAAGACCGCCGCACCATTGTGCCGGAAAATTACTCGTCGCGCGAGGTGCACGATGAAATCATCAAGAGTATTTTAAATTCGGGGATTTGGGCACCAACGCATGGTATGACCCAGCCCTGGTTCTTTAAAGTGTTTCGGAAGGATGCCCGAAACCGACTGGGAACTTTTATTGCCTCATTGTACAAGGAACTTACACCGGCCGACAAGTTTGAGGATGGCAAGTTTGCCAAAATGTCGACCCGTGCAGGAATGTCTTCAGCTGTGATTGCTATTTGCATGAAGCGTGATCCTCGAGGAGCCATAGCGGAAATAGAAGAGGTTGAGGCCGTTGCTTGTGCTACACAGAATATTATGCTGCACGCTACGGCTTATGGAATTGGTACCTTCTGGAGTTCTCCTAAGCTGTGCTATACACCTCAAATGAATGCATTCCTTGGGTTGGGAGAGGACGATAAGTGTTTGGGGATTATGTACCTTGGCTACCCGGAAGGGGAGTGGCCTAAGTCACACCGTAAACCCTTGGAATACATGTCGGAATGGATCGAAGAATAAGATTCACCAATTATTACGAGCACGACAACCAGTCGCACATGGTGTACGAGTTCTACGTCACCGAGAGAGCGGATTATTTTGAGTCCATGCTCGTGGATAGACATGTAGAATTTGAGCGGTATTTGGATCAGGATTCCGGTTCGAATAGGGTATTATTTGGTGTGCATAAGCGTTATTTGAAGGACAGCAATGATTGTAATTTTCGCACGCATGCCCATTTTCGTACGCGCACGATACCAGGGAAATGGGCAGGTTGGGTGTTGATTATCGTCATGTTATCACTTATAATTTTGGGAGTTATCGGATGGGTAAAATCGTAGCACGTCTTGGTTTATGGATGGGGGTGATGATGCTTGTTGCGCATGCACACGCACAGGAAAATGTAACCACGTTCGGAATCCAGGTACGTCCTATTATTCCCAGCAAATTCTTCAATTCAGGAACGGAAATCGTTGAGGAAGGAGATCTGGAACTTGTTGTGGATCCCCGGGTTGGCTATAATTTCGGAATGGTGATGAGACGGGGGTTCACGCGTTTTTTTTCACTCGAAACCGGCATCAGTTTGGTACGGCGGAATTACAACCTCAGCTTCACCCACAGGGCGTACAACGAAACCCTTCAGATTAAACATGCATTTGTAGGATATGAAGTACCCGTGCAGGGACTGATCTACGTGCGACTGGGAGACCGGGTGTGGATGAATGGTTCCGCGGGAGTTTCTTTTGACTTCTATCCGTCCAATACCTTCGAATCGGCCAATAATCAGAGGGATACGCTCACTTTCGTGTTTGAACAACGCACCAATCGGCTGAATTGGGTGCAAGTGGCTTTGATGGCCAACTATGGATTTGAATTTCGTACCAAGAAGGCGGGTTATTTTTATCTCGGGGCCACTTATCATCGACCCTTCAGTCCTATTGCCCGTTCCAAATCTACCTATGTGCTTTCAGGCTTTCCTACCACATTGGAAACAGAGCTTTCAGGCAGTTATCTCACCCTGGACTTCCGCTATTATTTCCATGAAGATCCGGAGCGGAAAAAGAAGATGAAGTGATCATGCCTCACTGAGGTTAAAAAAAAAGCGGAGAACCAATCTGTTAAGATGGATTCCCCGCTTCGGCATGCTGAAGTAACACGCCATTTTCAGGTTTATACAGGGCTTAGATTGAAGCCACTACGTGGAGCTTCAATTCTACATCATCATAAATGAGGTTGTCTCCCAATCCGTCAAAGAATGAGCCCGATCCGTAGCGGATATCGTACTTCGAACGGTCGAAGGTCATGTCGGCATCAACAGTCACTGACTTCTCGCTGATTTGAACACGTGCGGGAAAGTTTACTTCGTTCTTGATTCCTTTAATAGTCAAAACACCGGTAACGTCATACATACCGTCTTTGCCCTTGGTGAATTTGGTCAAAACGAAGTTTGAAGTTGCATGCTCGGCAGTTCCAAAGAAATCAGGTGACTTCAAGTGACCGATGAGCTTTTGCTTGTATTCATCCGACATATCAGCATCAGTACATGTCATGCTGTTCATGTCAACGGTAACGTCTGCGTGCTTCAATTCACCATTTTCTACCGATACAGATCCGGCTTTAACCGTAATCATTCCGGTGTGTGATCCGGTAACTTTGTTTCCAGTCCATTGAATAGTACTCGAGCTGATGTCTACGTTCATGCGACCTGTTCCGATGTGTGCAAATGAGATCACAGACAGCGCTGCGAACATCATCATTAATCCGATTTTTTTCATGTGCTTGTTTATAAGTTGAATTCGTAATTTGATTTATCTCTAAGTTTATCGAGCAAGGTGCTCAGTTGTATCAATTCTTGTTCCGTAAGGGTTATGAGTTTATCCTGCAGATCCATGAGTTCTGCGTCAAGCTTCCACAATAGTTGCAATCCACTTTCGGTAATGGCCAGGTCCACAGCCCGACGATCCGATTCACAGGTTTCCCGATTCACATAGCCTTTTTTGCAGAGCTTGTCCACCAGTCGCGAAGTGTTGCTCATGCGGTCTATCATGCGCTCCGAAACAGCGGTGATGGGAATAGACTGTCCCTTTTGACCGCGAAGAATGCGCATTACATTATACTGCTGTGGAGAAATGCCATGTTGCTTAAAGAATCGTTGTTGGTTGGTTTCCACCCAGCCACAAGTGAATAGCAAATTCACGAGCAGTTTCTCTTTCTCCGAGGAAAAGGTGGATTGCTTGATTTCGTCTTCTATGGGCATTTTTGCTTGTTGGTACATTAAATACAGGGCAAATATATGTACATACATCAAATGTAAATACACATAAGTGTTAAATTATTGAAAACCTACCGAATTCGTGCATGGAATCCTGTTGAAATCCACCTAGTTTTGTGTCATGCAGTTTGCCTCAGAATCTTACTTCCGAAAGCGCCTGGAGGAAGCCACAGCTCAGTTGGAAAGGCATCAGAGAAGTGTCTTGTTGAACAACACCTATCGCGTTGTGAGCTTTCTAATGGTGTTCGGGATGTTTTTCCTCCTCAAAGGTCTCCATATGACTCTCGCGATTGTTGTGGCTTTTTTGATGCTTATTGCCTTTGTATTTCTGGTTCGGCGGTCTGCAGAATTGGTGGAAAGGGTGGCATTCGCCAAATCGGTAATCCAATTCCTTCAAATCCAACTTCGCACCATCGCAGGGGATAACAGTGAGGTCGAAGACGGAAAGGAGTATTCCAATCCGGATCACGATTTTGCTTACGATCTGGACATGTTTGGAAGCGGTTCCGTTTTTCAAATGATCTCGCGCGCCCGTCTGCGGACCGGCAAAAGCCGGTTGGCGAATTGGCTCACACACAATGAAACGGATCCGGAGGTGATTTGCTCCCGACAAGATGCCATTCAAGAGTTGTCTGAGAACTTGCCTTGGTGCGAGGAGTTGTACGCACATGCTGATGTAGCCAATGAATCTGATGATCAGTTGTCGCAGCTCCTGTCGTGGAGCAAGAGTAAGTTGGCATATCAACCCGGAACGGCGGAGGCTATTGCCGCCTGGTTGGTTCCGGTATATCAGGTGGCCATTTTAAGCGCTTATCTGCTTGACTATTTGTCGGCCGGGTGGTACACGGTTTTATTATTGGCTCCATTGAGTTGGATCGGTAAGAATATTCGGGCCATTAATGAGGCATATAGCCAAATGGGTGATCAGGAGGGAGCGCTGAGGTACTACGCCAATATGTTTGGTCATACTCAGAAAGCTGAATTCAGCAGCTCCGAACTTTCCAAATTGCAGCAACCCGGCAAGGAAGCCTCTTCGGCTTTGTTGGGACTTTCCAAAATCATGAGTGCCTTTGACAATCGCAACAATATGTTGATGGGAGTCATTCTTAATCTATTTCTGTGGTGGGATATCCGCTGCCTCTTGAAATTGGATCGGTGGCAACAAGAACACGGCAATGCTATTGAGGGTTGGTTGAACAATCTTGGTGAATGGGAAGCCTTGTCTTCATTTGGAGTGTTTGCATATACATTTGCGGAATCGCTGCACTATCCCAACCCTAAAAAAGATCGACTCAGCATCCAAAAAGTTGGCCATCCATTGATGCTCACTCGTAAGCGCGTGGATAATGATTTTTCGACCGAATATGGGGATTTTAGCATCATCACCGGAGCGAATATGGCGGGGAAGAGCACGTTTCTGCGCACTCTGGGGGTCAACATGATTCTCGCTATGGCCGGTGCACCCGTTTTGGCCGAGTCCTTCTCTTTTCGTCCGGTAAAACTGTACAGTTCCATGCGTACGAGCGACAGTCTGCAAAGCGACGAGAGTTACTTTTACAATGAATTGAAACGTCTCAAGGTGCTCATCGATAAGCTCGAGAGTGGAGAAGAGCGATTCATTATTCTCGATGAGATTTTGAAAGGCACCAACAGCAAAGACAAAGCAGAAGGGTCGTTTCGATTTGTTGAGAAGCTCCTTCAGTACAAAGCTTCCGGCGTGGTGGCCACGCACGATCTATCACTTTGTGAACTGGAAAATCACCACCGCACGCGCATCCACAATTTGTTTTTCGATGTCGAGATTCGAAACGATGATTTGTATTTTGACTATACCCTTCGTCCCGGCATTTGTTCCAATATGAATGCGACCTTCCTGATGAAGAAAATGAATATCGTGTAGTAATTCTTTCGAGGGCTTGCCCATACCTGATTTGTTAAAATGGGGTTTGGAAAGAATAATCTCACCTCGACAAGGGTTAGATGGATATCTCCTTGGCCAAAATCATCCGGTACAACTCTGCGGATGATATTAAAACCATAGTTATGAACCTCGTTGGCTTTCTGGCATTGGCCTGGACTGCTCTCTACTTGATTCAAAAATTCGGAACGCACAAGCCTAAGGAACCTTCCTGACGGTGAAGTACTTTTTCCTATCTATGCAGGATGATCTATGTGTGGTTATTCCTCATGGGATTCGCAGCCTTCACCATTTCTACAATTTCCGGGGGAGGAGGAGCGCTGATGTTGGTGCCTGCGGTCAATTTTGCAGTAGCGGAATGGGCCGTTGCACCTTTGGTACACCTCGGAAATTTCATAGGTCGCCCCACGCGGATTATGCTCTTTTGGAAGCACATTCGGTGGGATATTGTAAAGGCCTATTTGCCCTTTGGGGCGGTAGGTGCATTTTTAGGGGCATGGCTGTTTGCCAGTATCCGCCTGGAATGGCTGCAGGTGATCATTGGTGTGTTTTTACTCACCAGCGTGTGGCAGTATCGCTTTGGAAAACAGCAAAGTACATTTCCCATGAAGCTGTCGTATTTCGGATGGCTAGGATTCTTAGTGTGTTTTCTGAGTTCACTGATTGGTGCCACCGGAGCGGTGCTCAATCCGTTTTACCTCAACTTTGGAGTGGAGAAGGAGGAATTGGTAGCAACCAAGGCGGCCAATTCATTTTTCATAGCCATCGTGCAGCTCAGTACGTATGCAGGATTTGGAAAGTTGTATGGTGAATTGTGGGGATATGGGTTGGCCATTGGCGTCGGGGCAGGCTTAGGAAATTTCCTGGGCAAGCGCTTGTTGCGCGGTATGTCATCTCAACGGTTTCGCATGTGGGTGTTGATCATGATGTTGATTTCCGGAGCGGTGATCCTGGCCAAGCAGGTTATGAAGTGGCTGGCATAAAGCCAAATGTCCTACACGGCAAGAACCCCCGTTCCGTTTTTGGAGTATAATAAGGTATAGGCGACTCCAAAAACGCTCAAGAATGTTTAAAACATCAATAATCATCGGACTTCTGTTACTGGCAGCACATTGGTGTTCGGGCCAGGACCAGGAATTGGGTATGATTGTTTTTGGTCGAATTCAGGAGTTGAATCTGGCTGATTCGTCCGAAACGAAAGTAGGAGAAATCCCACTTCGTATCCTCCGTGATGGCGAACTCTTTGAGCGCACTCAAAGTAGCAAGTCGGGCAAATACCAGGTGTTTCTTCCTTTCGGTTCAGTCTATGATGTGAGTTTTGGAGATTCGGTTTTTGTGGCCAAAATTTTGCGCTTCGACCTCACCGGGGTGGGCGGTAAAGTGGCACGAAAGGGATTCAGTCTGCAGCTTGATATTTCCCTATTTCATTCGGAAGACGAGCAGCTTCTGCTGCTTCATCGGGAGCCGGTTGCCGTTGCTGCGTATCTAAAGAAACCGGACATGATCGTGTTTGATCCCAACTATTCGGATGAGCGAAACAGACTCATTTCCCTGCGCCTGAGTGAGTTGAAAGGAGATTAGTCTTGACCCGATGCCAGTAGTATCAAGGACAATTCTTCAGGAAATGGATAAAGCAGTTACGGCTTTACAATCAGTCAAGGAAATCTGAATGGTGATGATTTACGCGCGTCACACAAGATGATGTACCATCGAAGAGGTACAAATTTGGTGTTGTTTTGAGGTAATTGGGTGTTGGTTTTCAACTGTTTCGTAACCCATTTGGCTTTATGCCGTATACATGAGAGACCAACTAACCCAACGACTATGACAGCTACACTACTTTCAATGGCTTTTTCAGCAGCCGTGGCCCTCACCGGATCAACCCGGCCGGTCGACAACAATCACATTCTGATCTATGGCAAAGTTCTGGAAGTTATTCCCCAGGAGATGAAGGAAATCCCCGGTGAATCGGTTCAGGTCATGATATATCAGGAAGATGAATTGTATGTGGCATTCAATACCGACGATAAAGGTAAGTATGAATTCAACTTGCCTGTAGAACACAACTATACAATTGTATTTGGCACGGAAAATTATGTAGCTAAGAGGGTGACCATTGATGCGCATGCATTGAGTGATCGCAAGACAGGTCATGCCGTGAAGCTCGATATGGGGATATTTAAGCCGGTAGAAGGCGTGGATTTTTCCTTTCTCGAGGCTCCGATCGCGTCATTCTATTTCCAGCAGGAAGTGGGACAGATTGCACCCGATGAAGACTACAGTTTTAAGATGGCCAAGCAAATGCGCAAGTGCTACAAACAGATATTAAAAGCTTCAGGAACTTAAAAAACCAAGTTGCTGATTCTCCCTTCAGAACCTAAGCCGTGAATGTCAGAACTCACGGCTTTTTTTATGCTGTAAGGATTTCCTTAACGATTTGCGAGATAAACTTTCCATCTGCCCGTCCGGCCATTTTCTGACTGGCGAGTCCCATGACTTTACCCATGTCGGCCATGCCTGATGCGCCGGTATCGGAAATAATCGACGCTACAATGTTGCGAACCTCATCTTCTGAAAGTGCTTGGGGGAGGTAGGCCTTGATTACCTCGGCCTGATCCATTTCTTCCTGGTATAGGTCATCACGATTTTGACCTTTGTACAACTCTGCAGCCTCGATGCGTTGCTTGTAGAGCTTATCCAAAATTTTCAGCCCTGTGCCTTCATCCATTTCTGCATTGCCACCCTTGGTTTGTTCCAGGAGGAATTTCGATTTAATGTCACGCAAAGCGGCCAAACGCTTTTGTTCGCGTGCTTTCATGGCTTCTTTGATGTCGTTGTTGATGCGCTCAGTGAGGTTCATTTGGGAAATTTTCTTCAAAGGTATAAAAGCCCTCAAAAACAAACCGCTTCACCAGGACAAAACCATATGTCCAGGTGAAGCGGTTCTATAGAGTTGAGAACTGTTGACTTAATCTACATTGTC
>JAGQVX010000107.1 GCA_020437755.1 Flavobacteriales bacterium | reverse complement strand
TAACACTTCCAACTACCGTGGCGTGTTCGGGACTTTAACCCTATAGTTATTGCCCATGCCGGGCACACAATAAAAAAGTCTCTTATCCAGGGACAAGAGACTTTTTCCAAAATCGTTTCTTTCGCGCTATCTCATCAGCGTGATCGTGCCCATTTTCTTCATGGCATCGCTATTGAACCCTTTGTATTCACATACATACGTGTAGGTTCCATTGGGAGCGTAATAATCTCCACCCGTAACCGAACCATTCCACAGATCCATTGGGTCTTTTGACGTAAAGACAATTTCACCCCAGCGGTCAAAGACGGTCACCTCAAAGCGAAGCAACTGGTCAGCGACCACACCCCAGTAATCATTCACTCCATCATTGTTGGGAGTGAAGGCATTAGGGATATAGACGATCGGAGGGCCGAAAATCAATCCGTGGGCAGTATCGATACAGCCAAACTCATTGACAATCACCAGTGTCACATCATATCCGGTAAGTCCGTCGTAGATATGTAGCGGATTTTCTTCATTGCTACCGGTTCCATCTCCAAAATCCCAGATGTAAGTGCAATTTTCACATTCAGGCGTAGGCATTGCGGTGAATTGAACATCGGTTTCAGTGAGGTAGGTTTCATCGTAGCTAGCGTACTGTTCTACCACATTCACCTGAACCTGTTCCGTAATCGATTCTCCGCAAATATCTGTTGCCGTTACCGTAAACAATGTTGAGGAGAAAGGAGTTACGCCATACACGCTTCCGAATGTGCCGGTAGGCTGCCACTCATAAATGAACCCGCCTTCACCTCCTTCAGCTTCTGCAACCAGAACAGTTCCTTGTCCCAAACAAAGGGTAGTGTCGTTTGATGCGCCTATCGCTAGTGGTATATCGGGAATAATAAGCATTACCGTATCCTGGTCGAAACCACCGCAACCATCCCACACGGAAACAGCTACTTCGGCAGTTTCATACGATTGCCAAGTAAGTTGGTCATCGGTACTCACATCTTCACCATCTACAGCCCACTGGTATTGGTACTGTCCGGCGCCACTCAGCACGTCTACACCAATATCAGTGAAGTCGACACAAGAGGCGTTGATATCATCGCCAAGCTCAACCAAAACCGGAGGGTTATCGATGACAATATTAATCTGCTCACTGGCTTGTACGTTACAATTTGCCGACACGAAAAGGTCCAATGTGGTATTCACATCACTTTGGAAGGTAATGTCTTGTGTATTGCCGATCACAACACCATTTTGCGTCCACACGTACTGGTAGCCGGAACCACCGCTTACTTCTGCATCCACATCAAATTGGGTGAGACAGTTCCCTACCATTTCATCGAGCAAGTCGATTTCAATCGGTGGGCTGGTTACAATAATCTCAGTATCGAACGTTTCAATCTGACCGCAGTTGTCACCTACATCAACTGTAATGGTGACGTTCTCATCGGTGGTGTACGTAAAAGTAGATTGCCAATCGGTCCACATGCCATCAACATACCAGTTGTACCAGAAAGGACTTTCGCCCCCAACAATATCGGGGACAAGTGTGAACGGATCATTACAGAGTACGGTAAGTTCGGGATCCATTTCCACTATAAGCTCTGGGATATCCAAATCTACGTTGATCATATCGGTTGCGGTGAAACCACATCCATCGGTTACCTCAACATATACCTCCTCTGACCCACTCCACGTAGAGAACCATAGGGTAGTCCATCCAAACAGGTTGCTACCGTTATCGTCATACCAGTAGTAACCCGAGTAGTTTCCATCGCCACCCGATACGGTAGTAGTGAGCACAATGCTTTCACCACAACTCAGGGTTATGTCACCTTCATTGATCTGAATCTCCAAAGGAGGAAAGAACTGTACCTCAACATCGAAGTCGGCATTGTCGGGTGGCATGCCGCAGGTATCCGATACAATGACGTTGTACGTGGTGCTGAGATCGGGATCATCGACCAGAATGTAATCTGTCGAGCCATTAGACCATTCAAAGCTGAAATTACCATAACCACCCGAGATGATGGGTTCCAATTCAATGGTATCTCCCTGGCAAATACTGAGGTTATACCCTTCAACCGTCAATGGTTCCGGATAATCATCAATGGTAAATTCAAAATAGGTAGTAAGACCACCACCGCCACAAGCGGCAACATTGAGAATCTCAAAGACCACGGTTTCCACCCCTTCATCTACATTGTCCCAAAAGGCGTCCAATTCAAATTCTACCACATCGACAAATGGAGGAAAGAATACGGTATCAGGAAGCAAGGTGACGTCTACGCCATTGATTGCTGTTCCCGAATAGTTGATGATCACCATTTCTTCCAACTCCAAAATGGTTTCCAGCGGTCGGACGAAAGTCAGGGTAGCAAGACCGCAATCCTCATAAATCACTGCGTCATCATAGAAGATACCCACGTCTGTAGTCAGAGAAACCTCCACTACCGAGTTACTTTCAAAAGAACCTTCTTCAAGAATCACGATCGACTCCAAAGCCGTATCCGATCCATCGGCAATTGCGAGCTTTATGTGATAAGTTTCTCCACATTCTACAACTGACCATGCTGTAAGTTTCACGGTGTACCCATCGATTGCTACTCCATCATTGTTGAAGTTATCGATATAATAAGCCGTATTCAGGTTATCATTCACCGAGGAAATCGTAATGGGAACCTGAGGGTCAGTATCCGGAATTTCAGCGATATTGATGGCTCCATTGGGGAATCCCGCCGGACTGTCGTACGGACCGGTAATACCCGGACCGGAAAGGAAGAATGCAAAAATATCGTTGTAAGAGCTGTTCACCCATTCCAGGTATTCATCCGAACCAAATGAATAGTTGAAGCGCATGGTATCCCCGGTAGCGATAAAGTCGAATTCCAGGATAGCAACGTCATTGACAGAACTTACGTTGAAATTCTGTCCGATAAGTGGAGGCACAGAGTTGGCCACTGAAAGCAAGTCCGGCTCGCCACTCACTTCTTCACCTGCCGGTATGGTACCAAAAGCCCCATCTCCCTGGACGTTGATCGCATCTTCAGTAGACATGATCAATCCCCCTTCGAGAGGAAAACCTACATCGCCGGCTCCAGAAACATAGCCAAGCTGAACCATGGAACCTGTGAATGAAATATTGGACGCTTGAATTCCGGAACCAAGAAGGATGTCGTTGACATACTCATCAATGGTGAGGGTCTGATCTACGACTACCTGTGAAGTAGCCATGAACCCCGGAATCAAAAGTGAAAGCAGCAAGTAAAGTTTCCGCATTGCCATTCTAATTAAGATCAATTACAAATATGACAATAAAATGGCGGAAATGGTTGCTCGTTAGAAGGCAACTTCCATTATTTTTCCACGACTCGGGAGTTCACGAAATGACTTGGCAGTGCTAAGTCTAGCGCAATAAGGTCACCGTTCCTTGCTTTTCGATTGCGTCGCTGTTGAACCCTTTCGCTTTCACCTGGTAAATGTACACACCATTGGGAGCATAGTAATCCCCTCCCATGTGGCTGCCATTCCACGCTTCTGTGATATCTGTGCTGTGGTAAACCAGTTCACCCCATCGGTCAAACACGTTCAACTCAAATCGAAGCAACTGATCACCAATAACCCGGAAGTAGTCATTGACGCCATCATTGTTGGGTGTAAATGAGTTCGGAATATACAAAATAGGCGGTGCATGAATGATTCCGTAGGCTGTATCGATACACCCTTCCGGATGAACTACAACCAACTCCACCTGGTATTGACTAAGTCCGTCGAAAATGTGGAAAGGATCCATTTCGGTGCTTGTTCCTCCATCGCCAAAATCCCATAGGAAACCGCAACCTTCACACTCAGGAGTGGGAGTAGCATAAAACTGCACCTCATATTCGTCGAGCGGAACAGTTTGAAATTGGGCCTGCAGATCGATTATTTGCACGGATGTGCTATCAACATCCCACACATTGCAGATATCCGTGGCCACTACGCTAAAAACGCCATCCTGAAACGGATTGATAACCAGACTCTGTCCCCATTGATTCAACTCCGGCCAGTAATACACGTAGCCGCCTTCACCACCTGTGGCCTGGGCCGACAGAAACACTTCTTCTCCGGCGCAGATGAACTGATCGGGAGAGACTTCCACCACAACGGGCTCATTCGGAATAATAATAGTGAGTTGATCTTCATCGAGTCCTCCGCATCCATCGGCGACGATGATCGAAACATCTTCTGTTTCATACGTTTGCCAAGTGAGCGTCTCATCATTGCCCACCTGCTCTCCGTTTACATACCACAAGTACGTATAATCCCCCGATCCGGAAATAATCTCAACATCCATCAAGGTATTGTCGATACAGGAGGCATTGATATTTTCACCCAATTCGATTTCGAGTGGCGGATTGTAAATTAGAATGGATGTAGCATCCGTAGTCTCAGCATCACAAGCATCCTCAACAATAACCGTTAACTCGGTATTCTCGTCGAATGAAGCCACGTAGGTGCCCGCCGTTGACACGATAGTCCCGTCCTGAATCCAGGCATAGGTATAACCTCCACTGCCTGAAAGCACATCGACGGTGATCTCAAATTCCTCCACGCAAGAGCCCGTAAACTCCTCTTGCAGCACAGTTTCTATTGGTGGACTATCAATTAATATATCCACGAACGCGTTGATACTTTGCCCACATTGATCCTGAACATCTACGGTCAGCGTAATCTCCTGTGAGGTGGAATAATTGAATGTTTGACCCCAGCCCAGCCAGTTGGCACCGTTGTACCAAGTGTAGTTGTAGGCAGGTTGCCCACCGGACGCTTCTGCCGTGACACTAAAATTCTCATTGCACAGCACCGTCATTTCTTCGGGCAAGTCCACAAACAATTCAGGGACATTTAAGTCCACGTCGATGGTATTGGTTGCTATGAATCCACACCCATCCTGAACGCTCACATTGATTTCACTGGCACCTTGCCAGGTCGAATACCAAAGTGTATTGTTCCATCCCCAAAGATTAGTTCCGTTTTCATCAGACCAAAACCAATTGGAATAAGCGCCATCTCCACCTGATACAGTGGCTGAAAGGTTGACACTTTCATTACATTCCAGCATCAAATCTCCTTGATCAATAACCACCTCCAATGGAGGATACTCTATAATCTCAACCAAGATATCTGCATCATCAGAAGGCATTCCGCAGGTGTCGCTCACTATCACATTGTACGTAGTTGTAAATGGAGGAGAGACGTCAATGGAAGCCGTAGTTTCTGAGGTGCTCCATGCGTAGGAATAATTGCCGTAACCTCCAGTAATGATTGGGGCTATTTCCAGGGTATCACCCAGACAAATAATCTCTGAATACCCATCGACCACCATTATTTCAGGTTCGTCGTCAATGAAAAATTCATAGTTGGTGACCAATCCGGATCCATTGCATGCCGCCAGGTTGAGAATGTCGAGATAGACATTTTCTACTCCCTCATCTATTCCGTCTTCAAAAGCATCTAAAGGAAATTCAACCGTCATCACTCCAACCGGGAAGATAATGGTATCCTGCATTTCTGTGTAGTCTACTCCGTTCTCAGCAGAACCACCCCAGGTAACAATGACCATATCTTCAACAGATAGATCTGAAAGTGGGCTTCGTGTAAAGCTGATGGTTGCCAATCCGCAATCTTCATAAATCAAATCAGAATCGGGACCGCCTACATCAATACTCAGGTTAACCTCAACAACACTATTGGACGAAAATGATCCTTCTTCAAGAAAAACTGCCGAATCCAGAATATTATCCCCTGCATCTGCAATGGCGATTTTGATGTGGTACTCACCTCCACATTCCACCAAGGCCATTGCTGTGAGCGGCACTGTAAACCCATCCAACTGAATAAAGGTTTCATCTGAAGATGCATTGGGATCCGTTTCGTTATTCACGTAGTAAGTCCCGTTGGTATTCGCATTCACATTGTCGATCGTCACCGGAAGAGAAGTACCCGGAACCTGGGCAATATTCACAGCACCATTGGAATAAGGGCCCGATAACCCCGGACCCGAAAGGAAGAAGCCGAACACATCATTGAAGGAAGTGTTCACCCATTCCATGTATTCTTCAGATCCCCACACATAATTAAAGCTCAGCGTATCTCCGTTGGGAATAAAATCGAACTCCAGAATTGCCCAGTCATTAATGGAATAACCCGGTATCAAAGCAGTCAAATCCGGATCAGAGCCATTGTTCAAACTTGGCGAATCGCCTGTAAAGCCACCGCTATTGTTGGGCCCCTCTACAAAATGCACATCTCCCGATGCCAGAACCAGACCTGAAGGTATTCCGACGTTACAATTTGAACCGTCAAAACTACCTACCTGCATGTACACTTGATCGGCCGGTGCTCCATTGAATGTAATGTTGCTCACTGCCACACCCGAACCCAGAAGGATATCCTGGACGTATTCCGTTACGGTGAGCGAATTGTCAATTATAATCTGAGCTTGAGACAAAGAAGTCACTAGCACAAAAAGGGAGAGCAGCAGAGACTTGGAGCGCATGATACAGAGTGTTATGATGTTCAGTCACTTATAGGACTCAACCGCGCGCCAAAAAGTTGCACAATAGGGTTTTAATTTGCGTAATCGGCTAATTCCTGGCGCAGACGCTTGCGGGCATGAAAAATCCGACTTTTAACCGTTCCAATAGGAATATCAAGCTCCTCGGCGATTTCGTCGTACTGCATGCCTTTGACGTATTGTTCGAATGGATAAGAAAAAATCTCCTCAAGCCCATTCAAGGCATTTTGAATGTCTTCATGAACCAATCCACGCTCAACTATTTCGGAACCAACACTCGATCCGGATTCCAGGTAGTATTGACCTTCAGTGGGGTCAACAAACGTATTGCGCTTCTTCTTGCGCTTGTAATCGTTAATGAAAATGTTCTTCATAATGGTATACAACCACCCTTTGAAGTTGGTCCCTGCTGTGTAGTTACCCTGATAACGCAATGCCTTCAATAAGGTCTCCTGAAAGAGATCTTCAGCATCTGTCTGGTCTTTGGTAAACGTGTAGGCAAATTGCTGAACCTGATTCATGCTTGTTGTAAGCAAGGTCTGAAACTCTGTTGTTGACATTTTGTTTAACGATTTGATTGTTTCGTTAAACAAACATAATGCAAAAAATTCTTTTGTCTAACCTTTTTTGCTCATTGTTAAACAATTTAACATTCAGGTCATAGTAAATCCATCCGTCCAATTGAACGGTGTGCATCCAAAAAAGTCCAAAAAATCAGGGATTATCGAGCGGTAATGAGCTCTTCTACAAGTTTCCCAATACGATAGCGGACAAAGAACCTGTCTTGTACTTCTTCATCTTTAAACATTGGGCCTGACACCCAGAATTCCGGCCGATCATCACCAAATCGATCCTGAATCTCCCGGAGGCGCATAAGATTCTCTTCTGTGGAAGATTGATTGGTCAAATGTGAAACAAAAACACAGTTACGCACGCGCATGAAGACCTGACCCAAATCTTCGAGAGGCACGGACTGACCTAAGTAAACGGTACGACACCCCTTTCTTCTCAATTGGTAATGAACCATCATCAATGCCAGCTCATGAAGTTCTCCAGGAGGAAGGAAAAGCACATAATTGGTTTCTCCGGAAAGGGGTTCATCAACCGATTGAATGGCGTTTGATAAGTGTTGTCGGAACAAATTGCTTACGAAGTGCTCATGAGCCGGACAAATTGCACTTGTTTGCCACAAGATTCCCAATTCCTGCAGGAAGGGAACAAAAACCTCTTCGAGGAGTTCGTCCATGGAATGCGTGTGAATGTAATGCTCGCAGACTTGCGTGAATAATTCACTGTCAAAATTGAGCATGGCGATCTTGAGCATATTCAACAGGTGCTGCTCTCCCGAGTCGCGCTCGTGACTTTTAACCAGGATCTGCTGAATCTCGTCGTCGGTCATGGCAACAATGCGAGAAATCTTGAATCCCAGGCGATTCAGCATGGAGACGTTGATGAGCTTTTTAAGATCACGATCAGAGTACACACGAATATTTGTATCCGTGCGATGTGGATTGAGCAAACCATAGCGCTGCTCCCATATCCGAATGGTATGGGCCTTCACACCTGTAAATGCTTCCAGATCTGAAATCGAAAACTCCTGCATCCTCCAGTTTTCCATAGAACAACAAATCTCGAAAAATGTTTAAAACTATCCTCTATCTATTTCCGTTGATTCATCTCATTCCCTCATTTTTGAGTCATGCAAGTTGTATTTTTCGACGATGCCGGACGAACCGGACTTCTTCCACTGACCTATACCCGACCGGCCTGTGAATTACGTACCGGTATTTTAACGATCTCCGAAACGTGGACTAAAAAAGGGGCTTCCATAGCCGGATATATCACTGAACCATATCTGAGTATCAAATATCCAAAAGCCGCCGAAGGCACCTATTTTCATGTCAATGGTCGACTGTTTCCCGATGATGTAGTCTGTGAAGCCATCTCCCGGTTGGGACAAAACGAGGCATTGATTCAAGGGGACACGGTACTGGCCTGGAACGGGGCTCTTCAGACGTGCACTGAGCTTCCTTCGTCTTGCCATTCAATAAATTACGAAGGGGCGATTCTCATAGAACGGTGCAGCGATTTATTCTCACGTAATGACGAGTTTATTCAAAGTCAATTTGGCATGTTGACAGCTGGTCGTAACAGTGCTCCGTTGCATTCTAGTGTCACCATTATTGGTGATCCCAGTCTTGTTTTCGCCGAACACGGAGCACGGGCACTTGCATGCACCCTCAATACTGAAAGCGGCCCCATTTATTTGGGCGTGGATTCTGAGATCATGGAAGGCTCCAATATCAGGGGACCATTTGCCTTGTGCGAACACGCCGGTATTAAAATGGGTGCGAAAGTGTACGGTGCAACAACCATAGGTCCTCATTGCAAAGCCGGTGGTGAAATTGGAAACAGTGTCATGCTCGGATTCAGTAATAAAGGCCATGACGGCTACATGGGCAACTCCGTGCTGGGTGAATGGTGCAACCTGGGGGCCGACACCAATACTTCCAATTTGAAGAACAACTACTCCATAGTCAAAACCTGGAATTATGCCTCACACCGTTTGGAGTCTTCCGGATTGACCTTCGTAGGCCTGACCATGGGTGATCATAGCAAATGTGCCATTAACACACAATTCAATACCGGTACCACAGTAGGATGTTGTGCGAATATTTTTGGCGGTGACTTTCCTCCCAAATTCATTCCCTCATTTTCATGGGGTGGTGCTGCCGGATTTGTGACTTTTGACCTACAGAAAGCTTATGAGGTCGCCGAACGCGTTATGATGCGACGTAAAGTTGAATTTACAGAAGCCGAAGCCCTTATCTTGAAACATATTTTTGAGTATTCAGCCCAATTCAGGGAATAACCCCCATCAAGAAAAAATGTCCACCCGGCAACACGTTCTGCAACCTCTTGATGTTCAGTGTTTGATAATCCGGAATGTGACAGGTTTTCCCTTACGGACTGATCTCGAAAACGATTTTTCAACTCAAATCGGACACAATTTCCGATTAGCCGGCGTGGCACGCCTGTTGACCTGAGGGGGACGCACAACATTATCCCGACCTAAACTGTCAGGATGTCATTTTTACAGAACATGAATTCATTCGAAGATATATTTATGCAGATGGGAGACAACTCTGATCACGAACTGATTCCGCTGTTTACAGCTGAAGATGAGGAGATCATGGACAAGGAGCAGATTCCTGAAGAGTTGTCCATTCTTCCACTGCGCAATACTGTGCTTTTCCCGGGGGTAGTTATTCCTATCACTGTTGGAAGAGACAAATCCATCAAACTCATCCAGGAGGCCAATAAGAAAGACAAAGTTATTGGAGTGGTTTCCCAAAAAGATGAGGACATTGAAGAACCTGAGTTCCAGGATTTGAACCGTATTGGCACACTGGCCCAGATTGTACGCATGCTCAAAATGCCCGATGGGAGCACAACTGCCATTATCCAAGGTAAGAAGCGCATTGAAATAGTTGAACCGGTCCAAACCGAACCCTTTTTACGCGCACGAGTAACCGAGTTCCGCGAAGAAAAGTCTGCGATCGATGCGAAAGAATTGGAGGCCCTTGAAGAATCGGTTAAGGACCTGGCCATGCAGATCATCAACCAATCGCCCAACATTCCATCCGAGGCAGGCTTCGCCATTAAAAACATCGATTCATTGTCGTTTCTGGTCAACTTTGTAGCTTCCAATATGAATGCGGAAGTACAGGTAAAGCAGGAACTGCTCGAAACAGCTTCCCTCACTAGCCGAACGCATAAAGTACTGGCTCACCTGAGTCGGGAATTGCAGATGCTGGAGATGAAAAACGAAATCCAGGATAAAGTCAAAACCGACATTGACCGACAGCAACGCGAGTACTTTCTTCATCAGCAAATGAAGCAGATCCAGGATGAACTGGGTTCCAATCCGGTGCAGGAAGAGATACTGGAAAAACGCAAACGGTCGGCCGATAAAAAGTGGCCGGAGGAAGTAGAACAGGCTTTCGAAAAGGAGATTGCCAAGTTTGAACGTATGAATCCCCAAAGTGCTGAATACTCCGTTCAAGCCAACTACATCGATCTACTGCTCGATTTGCCCTGGGAGGATTACTCAGAAGACAACTTCGACCTCAAGCATGCGCAAGAAATCCTTGATCGTGATCACTACGGATTGGAAAAGGTGAAAGAACGCATTATTGAACACCTGGCCGTTTTGAAAATCAAGGGCGACATGAAGGCCCCTATCATTTGCCTTTATGGCCCTCCCGGAGTTGGAAAAACATCACTCGGAAAATCGATTGCCGAAGCACTCGGACGAAAATATGTACGCATGTCGCTGGGCGGTCTGCGCGACGAGGCCGAAATACGCGGGCATAGAAAGACTTATATCGGTGCTATGCCGGGAAGGATCCTTCAAAGTCTGAAAAAAGCCGGTACATCGAATCCACTTTTTGTGCTGGACGAGATCGATAAATTGGGACGAGATCATCATGGAGATCCCTCTTCGGCAATGCTTGAAGTTCTTGACCCGGAGCAGAACAGCATGTTCTACGATAATTATGTAGAGCTGGACTACGACCTTTCGAAGGTCATGTTTATAGCCACGTGCAACAATTTGAATTCGATTCAGGCACCCCTGCGCGACCGTATGGAAATCATAGAAGTTACGGGATATACTGTAGAAGAGAAGGTTGAAATTGCCAAACGTCACTTGTTGCCGAAACAACTCGAAGAAAATGGTGTTTCAACTGATTTCCTTGAAGTTACCGATGAAATCATTGAACGCATTGTTGAGGACTACACCAACGAATCAGGTGTTCGCGGATTGGAGAAGCGCATAGGTAAATTGGTACGCCATCGGGCGAAGCAAATCGCCCTGGAAGAAGGCTACAACATTACAGTTAAGCCCGACGACCTCTCGCGCATACTGGGACCTTCACACGAGAAAGACCGCTATTCCGACAATGACGTTGCCGGAGTGGTTACCGGATTGGCCTGGACTCCCACAGGTGGCGATATATTGTTTATCGAGACCTCACTTACTCAGGGCAAAGGAAAACTTACGCTCACGGGTAATCTCGGAGATGTAATGAAAGAATCGGCTATTCTCGCCATGGAGTACCTCAAAGCTCACTCGGATGCACTGCAACTCGACCCGCAGGTGTTCGATAATTGGAATGTCCATATTCACGTACCTCAAGGCGCCATTCCAAAAGATGGTCCGTCGGCAGGTATCACCATTTTAACGGCATTGGCCTCGGCATTCACTCAGAAAAAAGTCAAGAAATACCTCGCCATGACAGGTGAAATTACGCTTCGCGGCAAGGTGCTTCCGGTAGGGGGTATCAAGGAGAAAATCCTGGCTGCGAAACGGGCAGGCATCAAAGAAATCATCTTGTCGGAGCGCAACCGCAAGGACATTGAAGACATCAATGAGCGCTACCTCAAGGGATTGAAATTTCACTTCGTAACGGAAATGATCGAGGTAATTCAATTAGCCCTTTTGAAGGAGAAGGTGGTTAATCCGTTGAAGGTTGCATAGGATTCCGTTATTGCGCGGTATTCGGCCATGAGCATTGGGCAATATAAATGTTTCGTGTACGTTTGCAGTGGGTAACCGAAATTGAACACGTGAAATCAAGACTCGCAGCAATTGTTTTACTGGGTTTTTTAGCCATAAAGGCAAATGGTCAGCTTGGCGGCAGCTCGGTATTTAACGCCCTTAACATCCCCACTTCGGCGCGAATTGGCGCGATGGGTGGCAACTTGATTGCCATGAACGAGTCTGATGTAAACTTGGGGAAATACAATCCGGCATTGCTGGATTCAGCTTGCCATCGCAATGTATCTCTGAGCTATATTAACTACTTCGCTCAAACCAATTTCGGTTCGGCCATTTATGCCCACCATCTGGACAGTCTGAACATCACCCTGGCGGCTTCAGTGGATTTCTTCAGTTATGGAAAAATGACCCGATTTGACGCCGCCGGAAATGATTTAGGAACATTCAACGCAGGCGATTACGTAGTAACCGTGAGCGGAGGAATGCCGATTGACTCGAGCTTTTCAGTGGGTGCGAACGTGAAATTTATTTACGCATCACTAGCCGACTATTATTCTCTGGGAGCTGCTGTTGATTTGGGAGGCTCATATGTCAACCGAAAGCATCTCTTTACCGCAGGTGTGGTAATGAAGAACCTGGGAATGCAGCTCAAAGGATTCACCAAGGAAGAAAAGGAAAACCTTCCTTTCGAAATTCAGCTCGCCATTAGTAAGCGTTTGCGGCACGCGCCTTTCACGTTCCATGTTGCCTATGAAAACCTCCAAAAGTGGGATTTGACATATACCGATCCCAATGCTGCGCCTGAAATAGACCCCATTACCGGAGAGGTTGTAGAGCAAAAAGGATTTGGATTTGGAGATAAGCTCATGCGCCATTTGGTTCTAGGAGCGGAAATTCATCTGGGTAAGAACATCCGGATTGGAGCGGGATACAATTACCGTCGCCGACAGGAATTGAAGGTAGAAGAACGCCCCGGATTGGCAGGCATTTCCTTCGGTGCAGGAGTATCTATTCGCAGATTCGAAATTTCGTATGCACGTTCGGCTTATCATATTGCTGAGGCATCCAATACCTTTACGGTCCGACGATCATTCTAATTACTGATTATCAGTAATTTAAATCCTTTCTAACAGAATTACACCCTGGCGTTTTG
>JAGQVX010000106.1 GCA_020437755.1 Flavobacteriales bacterium | reverse complement strand
AAAAGCGTTACCGAACGAGTCAATTTGCTCGAATTGGATAGCCTGGTGCAGAATGAATTATTAAGGCAAGGCATTAAAGCCAAATATAAAATCGGCGTATTCAATCGCTTTCACAAGGCCGAGCTCATCGATGATGATGCGCTTACGTATGCGGATGAGTTTTTCAGCGATGGCTACAAGGCACAGCTTTTCCCCAACGATCCCGTACAGGACCCCAACTATCTGAGGGTATTCTTCCCCCACCGAAACCACTATCTCCTCCGCACCATGTGGGTGATGCTCTCGGTCTCGGCCTTGCTGGTGCTGGTGATCATGTTTGTGTTTAGCTATGCCATTACCACTATCTACCGCCAGAAACAGCTTTCGGAAATCAAGAACGATTTCATCAACAACATGACGCACGAGTTGAAAACTCCGATTTCAACAATTAGTCTGGCCTGCGAGGCACTAAGTGATCCGGATATGATGAGCAGTGAGAAGCAGCTCAAAACCTTTGTAGGAATGATCAGCGACGAAAACCGGCGACTGGGCGTGTTGGTGGAAAATGTATTGCGGTCGGCTATTTTGGATAAAGGAGAAATGGAGTTGAAACTCGATCGCATCAACGTGCATGAACTGGTTGATACGGTGATCAAGAACATCGCCATTCAGGTGAAGAAGAAAGGTGGCCGCATCAAAACCGACTTGCGCGCGTTGAATCCCGTGGTGGAAGCTGATCGTGTCCATTTGACGAATGTCGTATACAACCTCATCGACAACGCCGTTAAATACAGTCTGGAAAGCCCCCAAGTGGTGATCAGCAGTGAAGATCGCGAGGATGGAATTGTGCTGTCGTTTAGCGACAATGGTATGGGGATCAGCAAGGAAAATCAAAAGAAAATATTCGATAAATTATACCGTGTTCCAACCGGAAACGTTCATGACGTGAAGGGTTTTGGGTTGGGACTTAGCTATGTTAAAGCCGTGGTGGAGAAGCACAATGGTGAGATTACCGTTGAAAGCGAAATCAACCAGGGCAGTACGTTTCACATATATTTACCAGCAGAACATGAAAAATAACGTCAGAATTCTATTGTGTGAAGACGATCCCAATTTGGGTTCGCTGTTGACCGAGTACCTGAATGCCAAAGGATTTGAAACCACTTTGGCCACCGATGGTGCAGAGGGCTTGAAATTCTTCAAAAGACAACCGTTTGAGTTTCTTATTCTGGATGTCATGATGCCGGTGAAGGATGGCTTTACACTGGCCGAGGAAATCCGTCAGCTGGATCGTCATGTACCTATTTTATTCCTCACGGCCAAGTCGATGAAGGAGGACACCCTCAAGGGTTTCAAGGTAGGGGCCGATGATTACATGACCAAGCCGTTTAGCATGGAAGAGTTGCTGGTTCGCATCAACGCTATCTTGCGTCGATCGGCTGCAATTCCTGAGCAGGGTGAGGAAGAAGTGAATTTCCAGATCGGCAAGTTCGACTTTGACTACAACAGCCAAAAGCTGAGCTTGTCGGGCGAAGAATCGAAGCTCACCACGAAGGAAAACGAATTGTTGTACCTGCTGTGCAAGCATAAGAACGGACTGCTGGAACGGGATTATGCGTTGAAAGCCATTTGGGGTGACGACAATTATTTCAACGGCCGCAGCATGGACGTGTACATTGCCAAGTTGCGCAAGCACCTGAAAGATGACCCGAAAGTTGAGATCATCAATGTGCATGGTCGTGGGTTTAAGTTGCTGGCCAACTGATCATTATGGACATGTGATTATT
Source organism: Flavobacteriales bacterium (assembly GCA_020437755.1). GTDB lineage: Bacteria > Bacteroidota > Bacteroidia > Flavobacteriales_D > Sanyastnellaceae > JADFAK01. Next base: position 11,509 of record JAGQVX010000106.1, on the reverse strand, counting down.
GAGGGTTCTTTGCGGGCGAATTGAGGTTTGAGGTATAGCATTTGTGCTTGTCACAGCGTTATAAATCAAAACCTCAACACATGAAAACACGTCAAAAAACCGACTCCGGATTGCGTCGCGGAGTATTCTTCCAGCTCGGGCTGATTGCCGGGTTGGCACTTGTGCTCTCCTCTTTTGAATGGGCTTCGTATCATGCTTCTCCCCATTACAGTACCTGGGAATCTCAGGATCGCGTGCTGGTGGAAGAGGAAGTGCAGGCACACAAAATCCCAAAACCACCGGCACCAAAAGTTGCTCCTCCAAAGATCGATTTTCTGGTTATTCCGGTTCCCGATCCTGTTGACCCGGTAGATCCTGTGGATCCTGTAGACCCCACGCTACCTACTGATCCATTTACCTTCAATTTGGTCCCTCAAGGAACGCTTGGCGGCGATTGTCCTACTTGCCCTCCCGAAGAGGACATCATCATAGATGCCTCACGACTGAAGCACAAGCCCTTCTATAAAGAATGCGCATCAGACGATATTGATGAGCAGTCGAACTGCAGCTACGCGGCCATTAAGCAATTTGTCCAGGAGCACTGCAAGTACCCGCGACACTTATTAGAAGTAGGTATGTCCGGAAAAGTATGGGTGAGTTTTGTGGTGGACAAGAAAGGCAATATTTCACAGGTGGAGGCTATTCGTACAACACATGAGGCATTCGCCAAAGAGGCTGTTAAAGCCGTGGAGGCGCTTCCTCCGCTTGAACCGGCCATGGACAAAGGAAAGCCCGTAACAGTGAGCTACATTATCCCCGTTGAATTCAAAATGAGATAGGCTCCCAAGCCTGCCCCCGGCTTTCGGCACCGGCGCGATGTATCGCGCCGCTCCCAACGCCCCCCTTCAGAATAAAAAATCCCCAACAGAGGCGCAACAATTGCGCCTCTGCTCATTTGAAGCCCCCGAAATCCCTTCGGGGGAAATTCCCAGAAACCAGCATCGTTTTATTTCTCCACGGAAACGCGCAAATCCAAAGGGCTTAGTAAATTTGTAGGGTGATACCCAAGGAGATCGTCGATAAGATTTTTGAGACTGCAGTAATTGAGGACGTCATAGGGGACTTTGTCAACCTCAAGCGTTCGGGAAGCAGTTATAAGGCGCGGAGTCCGTTTACGGAGGAGAAGACGCCTTCGTTTTTCGTGGTACCACACAAGGGAATCTTCAAGTGTTTCAGTTCGGGAAAAGGGGGGAATGTTGTGAACTTCCTCATGGAGCATGAAAAGCTTTCGTATCCGGAAGCCCTGCGCTGGTTGGCCGATCGCTACAACATAGAAGTTCCCGAAGTCGAGGAGAGTCCGGAACAGCAAGAGATAGCCTCAGAGAAGGAAAGTTTGGCGCTGATTACGGCTTTCGCCCAGGAGTATTTTTCCAACTACATGTTCAACACGGAGGAAGGTCAGGCCGTGGGCTTGAGCTATTTCACCGAACGGGGATTCAGAGAAGATACGATACGCAAGTTCCAGCTGGGTTTTTGTCCCGATAAGTGGGATCAATTCACGCAGGATGCCATGACGAAAGGCTATGCCTTGAAGTTCCTGATTCAGAGCGGATTGAGCAAAGATCGGGATGGGAGTCCGTATGACTTTTTCCGCGGACGGGTGATGTTCCCGATCTGCAATGTTGCCGGGAAAGTGATCGCCTTTGGAGGCCGCACACTGCGAACCGATAAGAAAGTAGCCAAATACTTCAATTCACCTGAGAGTTTGCTCTATAACAAGAGCCGGGTGCTGTATGGTATTCACCTGGCCAAAGGCCCCATGGTGAAGCTGGATTCCTGCTACATTGTTGAAGGCTACACCGATGTTATTTCCCTCCACCAATCGGGTGTGGAGAATGTGGTGGCGAGTGCCGGAACGGCGTTAACCGATGATCAAATCAAGCTCATCAAGCGCTATACGCGCAATGTGACCATACTTTTCGACGGAGATGCGGCGGGAATCAAGGCTAGCTTTCGCGGTATAGACATGCTGTTGTCACAGGGTATGAATGTGCGGGTGGTGGCCTTCCCCGATGGTGAAGATCCCGATTCTTTCGCGCGCAAGACTCCTTCAACGGAGTTGAATGATTTTCTGAAGAATCAGGCGGATGACTTCATTGTTTTCAAAACCAACTTGCTTTCGAAAGAAGCTGCCGGCGATCCGGTGAAGCGCGGGGGTATGGTGCGTGACATTGTAGAGTCTATTGCCCTCATTCCCGACATGATTCAGCGCAGCGTGTACATTCAGGAATGTTCCCGCCTCATGGGCATGGAGGAGGCCATCCTCACCCAGGAGATGAACAAGGTGGTGAAGCGCGAATTGAAAAAATCGGGACATGTAGATCGTATTCCTGATCCCGTACTCATGCCTCCGCAACAGCCTCAGCAAGAGCGGGGAATCCAAATCGAACACCAGGAACGCGACTTAATACGGTTGTTGTTGAATTACGGTCAGCATATCATTCACCTTCCCGCTGAAACGGAAGAACCTGCCGAACCGGAAGAGATCACTGTTTCGGAATACCTGATCCATGAAGTAGAAGTGGATCACCTCACCTTTTCGAAACCTGAATACACCCAGATCATAACCGAATATGCCAGTCACCTGGACGAGGAGCGGTTTCCAGAAGAGAAGTACTTCGCCACGCATCATGATCAATTGGTGAGTACGCTTTGTGCCAATTTGATTACCGATCAGTATACGTTGAGTGATAACTGGGAGTTGAAGCACAGTATTTATCCTGAGAAAGAAGAGTCGCTCTTACTCAAAGCTGTTCAGGATTGTGTAGCGCGGTTGCGGTTGCGCAACATCCAGGTTATGATGCACGAGCTGAATGAAAAGCTTAAAAATCCTGAGTTGACCGACGAAGACCTGGCTCGTTTGATGCAACGTAAGATCAGATTGGACAAGGCTAAAATGGTTTTGTCGGCCTATTTTGGTACGACCATCCTGGATCACTGACCACAGCACGACAAGCGGTTGAATTTCACCTTGGGGCTATGCCCGGTAAAAACGTTCGGTTACCATTTGCCGAATGGCTTAATCCCTTTCTCCAATTACTCGCGGACAGCCGCAATGCCCGGGAGCACCTTGCCTTCGAGGTATTCGAGCATGGCGCCTCCACCGGTGGACACATAGCTCACCTGATCGGCCAGATTGAACTGGTTGATGGCCGCTACAGAATCACCCCCGCCGATTAAGGTAAACGTGCCCGTTTGCGTGACCTCGGCCAGCTTTTTTGCCACAGCCACTGTACCTTGAGCAAAGTTTTCCATTTCGAACACACCCATGGGACCGTTCCAGAGAATGGTTTTCGAGTTTTCAATCACCTGCTTGTACTGTTCAACCGAATCAGGGCCGATGTCCAGACCCATCCAACCATCGGGAATCTCGCCGATAGCGCAGGTTTGGCGGTTGGCTTCGTTGTTGAAAGCATCGGCCGCAATGGCATCGGTAGGAAGGTGGATTTGGGTGCCTTTTTCCTTGGCCGCCTTCAGGATGTCAAGGGCAAGCTCCATCTTATCATCTTCCGTGAGACTGCTACCCACGTTTCCGCCCTGAGCTTTGATGAAGGTGAACGCCATGCCACCTCCAATGAGGATGTGGTCCATGCGCCCCAGCAAGTTTTCAATAATGGAGATCTTGGACGACACCTTGGCGCCTCCAATAATAGCCGTAACCGGTTTTTCCGAATCGTGGAGCACCTTGTCAATAGCCGTGATTTCACCCTCCATGATTTTGCCAAACAGCTTATCGTGTGGAAAGAATCGAGCGATAATAGCTGTTGAAGCGTGGGCACGATGTGCGGTTCCAAAGGCATCGTTTACGTACACATCTGCATGTTCAGCCAATTGTCCGGCAAAAAACTCATCGCCTGCTGTTTCCTCCTTGTGGTAGCGCAGGTTTTCGAGCAATACCACTTCTCCGTTTTGCATGCCTGAAGTGAGGTCGAGCGCGTCGTCACCCACGCAGTTATCAGCAAATTTCACCGGAGTAGAGAGCAAGTGTTCGAGGTGGTTGACCAGATGACGGAGTGAGAACTCCGGCTCATTGTTTTTTGGGCGTCCCAGGTGCGACATGAGGATCAATCGACCACCATCGGCAAGAATCTTCTTCATGGTGGGAACAGCGGCCTGCATGCGCGTGTCGTCGGTTATTTCCAGTTGATCGTTGAGTGGAACATTGAAGTCCACCCTAACGAGTGCTTTCTTTCCGTTGAAGTCGTAAGTATCGAAATTCATGTGCGTACTGTTGGGCTATTTGGCTTTTTCGAGAAGTGATCGCATGCTCACGCGGTGCGAAATGATGCTGTGCAAGTCGCTGATGGCAACACGTTCCTGGGTCATGGTGTCCCGTTCGCGAATAGTAACCGTGTTGGTTTCGAGGGTTTCATGATCCACCGTGATGCAGAAGGGAGTTCCAATGGCATCCTGGCGACGATACCGGCGACCAATAGCATCTTTTTCTTCGTAAAATACATTGAAGTCGTATTTCAGATCTTCCATGATTTCGCGGGCTTTTTCGGGCAGACCATCCTTCTTGACCAATGGCAGTACAGCGGCTTTCACAGGTGCCAGAGCGGGAGGGATATTCATTACCACGCGTTCGCTTCCGTCTTCGAGTTGTTCTTCGTTGTAGGCGTTGCTCAGGACGGCAAGGAACATACGGTCCAGGCCTATGGACGTCTCAACAACGTATGGTACATAGCTTTCATTGGACTCCGGATCGAAGTAGCGCAATTTCTTACCTGAGAATTCTTCGTGGCTCGACAAGTCAAAATCGGTGCGCGAGTGGATACCCTCGAGTTCGCGGAATCCCATAGGGAAGTTGAACTCAATATCGCAGGCCGCGTCGGCATAGTGTGCCAGTTTGATGTGGTCGTGGAAGCGGTACTGGTCCTCTCCAAGTCCGAGCGCTTTGTGCCACTTGATGCGGTATTGCTTCCAGTAGTCATACCATTCGCCTTGTGTTCCGGGCTTGATGAAGAATTGCATTTCCATTTGTTCGAACTCCCGCATGCGGAAGATGAACTGGCGAGCAATGATTTCGTTTCGGAAGGCCTTTCCAATTTGGGCAATACCGAAGGGGAGCTTCATACGACCACTCTTCTGAACGTTGAGGTAGTTTACAAAGATTCCCTGAGCTGTTTCCGGACGGAGGTAAATAATACCGGCATCTCCCGAAACAGCGCCAAGTTCGGTCTTAAACATGAGGTTGAACTGGCGCACTTCGGTCCAGTTTTTTGAGCCTGTGTCCGGGTCGGCAATGCCCAGGTCGTCGATCAACTGCTTCACCGCGGCGAGGTCTTCTTGTTCCATGGCCGTTTTGAAGGTGTTGTTGATTTCGTCGATTTGTTGTTGGCGGCGCAACACATTGGGATTCGTGCTGCGGAATTGTTCTTCATCGAATGCATCTCCAAAACGCTTGGCTGCTTTTTCGATCTCCTTGTCGATCTTAATTTTGATTTTCTCCACATGCTCTTCAATGAGCACATCGGCGCGGTACCGTTTCTTGGAATCTTTATTATCGATCAACGGGTCATTGAACGCATCAACGTGGCCTGAAGCCTTCCAGGTGGTAGGGTGCATAAATATCGCGGCATCAATTCCCACGATGTTTTCATGCATCTTCACCATGGCATCCCACCAGTATTTTTTGATGTTGTTTTTCAATTCCACGCCCAGTTGTCCGTAGTCATACGCTGCACTGAGTCCGTCGTAAATTTCACTGGATGGAAATACAAAGCCATATTCCTTGGAATGGCTGATTACCTTCTTGAGTTTATCGTCCTGATTTGCCATGGCGCGAAAATAACGCCATCCTTTTATTCGTGGAACTTTTATGGGGGAATTTTAGGACATTCGTCAAATGGGTGATTGGAAACCGGAGTCGAAACCAAACCCATTTTCCAGGTCGGATACGAACGAAGCCCTGCGATAGGAGTGCCTGAATGCAGCTAGGGGCACTAATCGGGGAAATGCGTAATTTGCGCCCATGGCAGAACAACCCAGGATAGGTGTATTGGGCGGCGGTAGCTGGGCTACGGCTATCATGAAGATGCTTTCGTCCAATCTGGATCGTGTGCACTGGTGGATGCGAAATGAAGATGCAATTGAGCATATCCGCACTACGGGACACAATCCGAATTATATACAATCGGTGCAGTTCGACAACAACCGCATTGTGGTGACGTCCGACATGCAACGGGTAGTGGACAACTGTGATGTGTTGGTAGTAGCGATTCCTTCGGCATTTTTGGATGCTTCTTTTAAAGAGTACAAGATTCAGGGAATGGAGAACAAGGTATTGTTCTCGGCAATCAAAGGGATTGTGAATGAGTACCACTCCATTCCGGCGCGCTACCTGCATAAGGAGTTCAGGACTCCCTATGATCAAATCGGCATCATTTGCGGACCCTGTCACGCGGAAGAAGTAGCCAAGGAGCAACTATCCTACCTTACGATTGCCTGTCCCAATCAGGAGCATGCATCCCTTTTGGCGAATGCCATGCGAACGCGCTACATCAAAACCGCAGTATCCGAAGATGTTTTTGGAGCCGAAATAGCGGCAGTACTCAAGAATGTGTACGCCGTGGCGGCAGGGATATGCCATGGAGTTGGCTATGGCGACAACTTCCAGGCGGTGCTGATTTCCAATGCGATACGCGAAATGGAGCGCTTTATATCGGCAGTAAATGAGGTGCACCGCGACGTGAAAGAAACGCCATACCTGGGCGATTTGCTTGTGACCGCATACTCTCCCTATTCCCGCAACCGGACCTTTGGTACCATGGTGGGCAAAGGATATAGTGTGAAGTGGGCAACCATTGAGATGAACATGGTGGCTGAGGGGTACTACGCCTCCGAGGGGATTTTTGAGATGAACAAAAAATTCCAGGTACACATGCCCATAGCCGATGCTGTGTACCGCATACTGTACGAACGCATTTCACCGGTTGTGGAGATGAAGATACTGGCAGATAATTTGGATTAATCGATACTGCTGATCAGTGATTCATTCAGTGTTCAAGGTCGTTTGAGAGACTTCTTTCTATACAATAAAGTCAGCCCATCACTCCCCAACACGCTCCGCTTCTTTTTCCAGTCCGGTTTTACGGTTTCGGGACTTTACGTTCTGATTTCCAAAGTTGTAGCTGAGCGATAAACTCACAAACCTGCTGTCCCAGTTGCCGCGGCCTTCACCAATGAGTCCGTTGAATTCCGATACGCCGCTCCAGCCTGATTCGTAAAAAAGGTCGTTGCCGGTGAGTTTCACGTTGAGACGGTCGTTGAAGAAGAGTCGGGACAAGCCCAAATTCAACGCCCAGCTCTCTTCATACAGGAATACTCCGCCCCATACTCCGGGACCACTAAACCAACCTGAGATCTCGCCTTTGAATCCAGCGGGAAGCTGGAAGGTATTTTGGGTGTACAATGAATAGGTCCAGGCTTGCACGTCCACCGTAGCCCCATCTCCATAGTCGGCCTGGTTATCGATATGAGAGCCGCTGGCATTGAGGTAGGCGCTCCACCACTTGGTGACCTCGAAGGGCAGACTGGCACTTAGGCTCCATACCGTTTGCGTGGCCAGGTTATCCCACGAGATAAAGCTCGATCGGGGGTCCACTTCATCGGGTCCAATAAGGCGGGTGATTTGGTCCAATGTGCGGCTATAGGCCAGTTTAAAGTTAAAACGGTACGCCAAAGTATAGCCCAACTCGAGGTTATTGACGATCTCTGGCCGCAGCCGTGGATTTCCCTTTTCGTACGAAATCTGGCTTAGCTGTTCGTTGAAAGGGTTGAGCACGTTGTAATCCGGACGATTGATTCTACGGCCGTAGTTAAATGATACAACGTTCATTTGATTGATGGAGTAGGTGATTCCGGCGTTGGGAAACCATCTCAGGTAGTATAAGTCCACAGGATCTTCCTGCAATTCGGGGAGGAAGGCTTTGAGGTCACCTACGGCATCGGTAAGTTCGGCGCGCAGTCCGGCGGAGATGCCGATTTTCTCTCCAAAATTGCGTTTGTACTCTACATATCCGGCATATACCCTTTCGTCGTATTTGAAGATATTGGACAAGGTGTCGTTCTGGACCTGCTGTTCGTCGATCTCATCGTAAACGAGGAACGTGTTGTCGGAAACCACCTGACTGTACTTGATTCCAGTGCCGATTTTACCTCCAAAAAGCTTGTCTTCATAATCGGCCTTGGCAGTGTAAATGTCGATTTCAGTGGGAGTATCGAACCAGTTATTCACCTCGGTCAGCACGTTGACCAATTGGGGATCGTAGTACCGATTGGGCAAGGTGCGGAACTGTTCCATGGTGAAGGTCCCATAGTCAAGATCCACATTGAAGCTTCGTCCTTTGTCGCGATTATCGTAGCGGTAGTTGAGGTTGTACGATTGATTGGTGCGGTTTACATCCGTGTTGCTGTTGGCAATCAATATGCTGTCTACCACCTGATCATCAGCCTGTGCCAGTGAAATTTGGTTGTCTACGGTGTTGCTGCCATCGTTAAGCCATCCTCCGGCGAGGAAACCTATAATGTGATTCTTACCCACGTAGAAATCTGCTCCGGCACGGTAATTCCCATTGGTCCAGTGATTTTGGATGTAGTTGGTCTCTTCGAGGTACAGTCCGTTTTGCCAATTGTTGAATCGTATGTCATTAAAGGAACTTCCCTTGGCGCCCCCAATAGACCCGAAAACATTGACGTGCTTACTTCGGAAGTTTCCGCTCAAATTGGCGTTACTGCGGTTCTTTTGCCCCTGGGTAGCCGTGATGCTCGCCGTGCCGTTGGCTCCCAGGTTTTTGTCTTTTTTGAGGCGGATATCGATAATTCCGGCATTTCCCTCTGCGTCGTACTTAGCTCCCGGATTGGAAATGATATCGATACGGTCGATTTGATCGGAAGGCAGGTTTTTGAGGTAATTGGCCAGGTCTTCGCCCCCAAGCGGCAGTCGCTTGCCATCTACATAAACCAATACTCCCGAACGACCCAGTACGTTGATGTTGTCATTATTGTCAACCGACACGCCCGGAGCCTTGCGCATGAGCGTAAAAGCATTGTCGCCTGTGCTATTGATGGTGCCTTCCACGTTGAACACGGTGCGGTCGGGCTCTACCTGCACCAGCGGGCGTTCAACCACAACTGATGCGGCTTCGAGTGCTACCGAAGTTGGAGCCATGCTGATCGTGCCCAGGTCGCGGTCTTCTCCCGATTTCAGTCCACTTACCACTTGTCGCACCGGATCCATGCCTATGAACGATGCCTCCACGAAATAGTCTCCCGGTGCTATTTGTCGAATGACAAAAGCCCCTGCTTCCGAACTGGCCTCCACTTTAATCAGTGAGGAGTCGGCGGCAGCGTAAAGCACAATATTGGCGAATGGAACAGCTTGCTGATCCTGATCTTGCAATTTGCCAAAAATGCTTCCCGTTTGCGCGGATGCGCCCAGAAAACCCAAGAGTAAGAGAGAGGTAACGATTGACTTCATAGCGTTCTAAATTGTGTGGTGCAGTAATCCGGTCGCAATGAAAGTTCAGGTAAGAAACAACGCTGCAAAGAAATGAGGATTTCAAGGATTGACGAAAAAAAAAGTGATGAACGGCAAAGACATCGACTGTCTTCCACGTAAGGATAAGGTTAAGAAATGGTAAATTGCGGGCATTATCAAGGGTTTTTCATGCGTAACCAAATCGTATTCTTATTCTTTCTCATCTTGTTGGCAGGTGTTCAGGCACAAGGCCAAATAGTGATCAATGAATTCATGGCGGCCAATTCAAGCGCCGTGTACGACCCCGATTTCAATGAGTCTTCCGACTGGCTGGAGCTTTACAACAGCGGAGTGTCGGATGTGGATTTGAGTGGTTACTATGTCACGGATAATTTGAGTGATACCACCAAATGGATGATTCCCGAAGGAACCATACTTCCCGCCGGAGAGTTTCTGGTGATTTGGGCCGATGGAATGAACACCGGATTGCACACCAGTTTTAAACTGTCCAGCATTGGTGAAGAACTGGGAATCTATACCGCAGCGGAAGAGCTTCTTGATGGCATCATCTTTCCCCTGCAAGCCACGGATATCAGCTATGGCCGTGAAATGGATGGCAGCGACACCTGGGTGTGGTTTGCCCAATCTACACCCGGCGCCTCCAATAACGATGCTCAATCCTATGAAGGCGTCACCTACTATGAACCGGCGTTTTCAGTACATGGCGGATTTTACAGCGGCACCCTCTCCGTGGCACTTTCATCGTTGGGCGGGGAGATACGCTACACCCTCGATGGTCGGGAACCTACCATGGATGATCCGCTCTATACGGAACCTCTTTTGGTGGACTCCACTTCGTTTATCCGGGCACGTGTGTTTGAAGAAAATTTCATTGCCGGACCAACGATTACCCATTCGTATTTCTTTGACGATACCTTCGCTGAGCGCGGATTGCCCGTGATTTCACTGGTTACCGATCCGGATTTTTTCTGGGATCCCGAAATCGGTCTGTACGTGCAGGATTTTAAACCCGATTGGGAGCATCCGCTGAATATCGAGTTCTTTGAGAACGACGCTGCCAATCAAGCGGTGTTCAACGAACGGGCAGGGGTAAAAATCAACGGACAAAACAGTTGGGTTTTGCCGCAAAAGATGCTGGGGATCTATTTCAGAAACCAGTACGGCGCGGGTCATCTCGAGTATCCTTTATTTGCCGATCGCGACCGCGCCGTGTTTGATGATTTTGTGCTCCGGGCCGGAGGAAGCGACTGGGCGTATTCCATGATTCGCGACGGTGTTTGTCAGTCGCTCCCACAGGACAATGCCGACGTAGGCTACCAGGGATTTCGTCAGAGCATAGTGTTCATCAATGGCGAATACATGGGGATTCACAACATACGCTCGCGGCTGAACGATGGATTTGTGGAGGAGAATTATGGTGTGGCATCCGGAACGTATGACCTCATTGCCAACGACGGGGAGATTGAGGAAGGCGACGACATTGCCTACGAGCTCATGGATGACCTCTTTAACGCCGATCTCACCGTTCAGGCCAATTTCGATGCCCTGGACTCAGTCGTTGACTTGCAAAATTTTGCCGATTACTGGATAACAGAAATCTGGTCGAGCAATCAAAGCTGGGCTCACAACGTGATGCTATGGAAGCCACATGACGGGGGTAAGTGGCAGTTCCTTTTGGGTGATCTTGACCGCGGAATAAGTGGGGCAACCAACGATGCCATCAACTCATTTTCGGTTCCCGCCGAAGGCGATTACTGGGACAACTACGCCCAGCGCTGGCTGGAGCACGTGTTTGCACGTCCCGAGTATGCCGCGTATTTTGTTCAGCGCTTTAATGATCACCTATATACCAGTTTCCATCCCCATCAAGTTACCCGTGAGATGCATCGCTTTGCCGATCCCATCCGCACCGAAATGGCCTACCATGCCGATCGCTGGGCAGGCCATGGCCCATGGCGGCGAGGATCA
>JAGQVX010000105.1 GCA_020437755.1 Flavobacteriales bacterium | reverse complement strand
GATTGAGTTCCAGGGTTTCAGTCACTTCCACCAACTCCTTTTTGTATTCAGCTACGAATTTATACGTAGCATTCCCCGGAAGATTGACCCGAACCTGTCCTGCCTTATCTGATTTTTCCTCAATCAGTGGCTTCTCACTTCCAAGGGGTAGAATTTTCACATCAACGCCCTTGAGTACTTCACCACTATTGGATCTCACCTGACAGATTACAGTCCCATAGCCGCTTTTGTCGTACCCTTGACTAATAAGTGAGTAGTCTGAAACATCAATTTTGTAAATATCCCGCTCACCATTGGAATCATCATATTCTGCAGAGATCAGCATCATTTGATTATCGCGGGTCAACGAGAAAGTAGACTCTTCATTTACGGTATTGATTGGGTAGCCCAGATTGATCGGAATTGACCATTGACCATTCACAAATTCTGACTTGAAGATATCGTAACTTCCCATGGTCTGGTGTCCGTCTGACGCGAAATAGAGTGTTTTACCATTGGGGTGAATAAAGACGAACTTTTCATCCAATTCTGTATTGATCACATCTCCAAGATTCTTGGGCGAACTCCATTGTCCGTTCCCTTTGCTTTCTGCCACGTATATATCCCCTTGACCTTTTCCACCTTGGCGTTCTGAAACAAAGTAGAGCATTTCGCCATCGGCAGTCATACTGCAAGAACCCTCAAAGTACGAAGTATTGATAGGTCGAGGCATTTTTTCAGGCGCCCGCCATTCATCCTGATGGACGTCGTATGTTGAAACGAAAATATCACCGGCATTTCCGGGGCTGTTCTTATAAACGAACATTTTATTGCCCTGGGGATTCACGCTGAGTACCGCATCATAGTCAATGGTGTTTACAAAACCATCAACTCCAGAGGACATGTCCCACATTTCCTTGGTTTCATTCCAGGTGCTTGAGTAGACATCTTCGAAGAATTTGTAGTCTCCCTTTTCATCAATCTCGCCTCCCTCGGTATCCGATCGACGTGCGGTAAAGAAGATTTTTTTGCCGTCAGCAGTAATGGAAGGAGCATATTCATCAAAACGCGTATTGATTTCACGTCCCATATTTTCGATGGTCACATTGACGGGATGGCTCATGAGTTCACGGGCGTATACACATTCTTCCATGTACTTGCGCGCGAGGTAATTGTCGAAATTATTCCAAAGCTTATTGTCGCATTGATGAAGATAAGTGAATACACTATTGGCTGTAACAGCGAGTTCCTTACTCCATTCAACTTTTCCTTTCTTGGCGATGTACTGTCCGAAATAATCGATCGCCGTTTCAAGATCAGCGAGTCGATGGTGGATCTCACCGTAAAAGAAAAGGACATCTTCCTGCACATCAGGCTCCAGTTCCACCGCTTTATCGAGGTATTCTTTGGCCAGACTATACTTCTTCAGAGCGTAGTGGCATCTGGCTGTCCAGTAGTGAGCCGCGGCATTTTTTGGTTCTACTTTGAGGATTTCGCGGTACAGGGTAAGTGCACCTCGCATATTGTTCTCATTGTATTCATGTTTGGCTGCTAACATTTTGGCTGACGCAGCAGCACCTTCAAAAATACCAGTATCTGTGGTATCTGTTTCCTGGGCGAAAGCAGAACCGTACGAAAAGCTCAGTGTTCCGAGCAGTAACAAGCAGAATAGAATTTGTCTCATGGAATAATCCGTTTACCCCGCAAAAAAACGAAAATCTATTCGTGAAATTGTGGGATACGGACTGAATTGCCCTCAATTTTATCAGCGATTGTTGAAAGATTGAGAAGGAGGACTTCATCAGCATCCGAAATTCGGAGATTTTTGTGTAATGAGTTCATCATCAGTCACTGAATCATCGAGCAACTACGACGACCTCGAGCAAATGTCAATTGGTCAGATTCTTTCAGGTATTAACCGAGAAGACCAAACTGTTCCTCAAGCAATTTCACAGATTCTACCTTCAATCGAAGCCTTGGTGAAATGCGTAGTGGGCCAACTTTCACGAGGCGGCCGTTTGTTTTATATGGGAGCGGGAACCAGTGGTCGATTGGGAATTGTTGATGCCAGCGAGTGCCCACCTACCTTTGGAGTAGATCATGGAATAGTAATAGGGTTGATTGCCGGTGGCGACGGTGCCATTCGGAAAGCAGTTGAATTTGCTGAAGATGATTCTGAGCAAGGATGGAAGGATCTGCAAGAACACCATATTGGTATAAACGACGTAGTTGTTGGCATAGCCGCCAGTGGGCGAACCCCTTATGTGATAGGTGCATTAGAAGAATGCAGAAAGCAGGGCATACCAACCGGGTGTATTACGTGTAATCCCGGATCTCAACTGGAGGCTGTCGCCGACTTTCCGGTGGTATGTGTTGTAGGGCCCGAATTCGTTACCGGGAGCACGCGTATGAAGGCCGGAACGGCACAGAAACTCATACTGAATATGCTCACCACTGCCACGATGATCCAATTGGGACGTGTCAAGGGTAATCGGATGGTGGATATGCAACTGAGCAACCTCAAACTCGTGGATAGAGGAACACGGATGGTGATGGACTCGACCGGATTGACGGCTGCTGCTGCTAAAAAATTATTGGAGGAATCGGGTAGCGTGAGGAAGGCGATAGAAAATTTCAACAAAGGCTGATATGCCCCGGCGAAGGCGGTTATCTTTGCAGGGTTGAACCCGAGCCTGAGCCCGACCGCAGAGCGACCGGAGGAAGCTCCTGACGGGAAGGTGCGAAAGCCGGGTTGAAGCATGCAAAATAATAGCCGTAGACGGATCAGGCACCCATATGCATCTTATTGAACCATATTACAACTGGCGGGACCACTACATTTCGAGTGAAGATCCCCGAAGTCCTTTTTTTGAACGCGAATACAGCGAGTTCAGCTATTCCCAAGTGCTTTACAATCACTATATCCACCCGCAGTGGGATGATTTTGGGTCCACTACCCTTTTTCTGAAAATAATTTACTGTGACTACGAGGAGGGATTTTGTGTCATTGAAATTATGGGGGAATGGAATGATTGTCTGTACAACGACATCATGACGCTCAAGCGGGAAATCATTGAACCGCTCATGATGGAGGGAGTGAGCAAATTTATTCTGATTGGTGAAAATGTTCTCACGTTCCATTGCTCGGATGAGTGCTATTATGAAGAGTGGTTTGAAGAAGTTGAGGATCAGGATGGATGGGTTGCACTGGTCAATTTCAATGATCACGTGTTACGCGACATGATGGAGGCCAACATTGACAGTTACTTTGTAACGGGTGGCCGTTTGAACGACTTTGGCTGGAGACCTTTGACCCCTTCTCAGGTATTTGGCGCGGTTTCCGAATACATTGAGAAGCGTTTAGGTCCGGTGGTATAGATCCTGAATTTTCTTCCACGCGATTTTATCAATAGGAAATGTGAAGGCTTCACTTTCCACATCTTTTAGACTAATCCACCGAAAAGATTGCGTTGAGTTTTCGAAACTGAAAGGTGTATCGCTGCTATTGAATCGTTGTTGATCAAGAAGCCGGGCTCGATAATAGATGGAAACTATCTGATCTTTAGCATTGAAGGCACTTTGCTGGAAAAAATCAGTGGTATAAATATGTTCCTCAACGCAAATTTCCTGATTCAGCTCTTCACGCGCTTCGCGTTGAGCACACTCAACGGTTCCCTCTCCGGGTTCCATGCCTCCTCCCGGAAACTTCATACAAGGCTTTCCGCCTATGAGTTCATCAGAGATCAAGACCCTTTGATCTTCGATGATAACGAAGTAGACACGAATATTAAACCGATCAACCATGAATCACTTTTGTAGCCCGCAGCATTTCTCGTTTTCCCGGCGGACCAGGCAAACGTTCTACTTGAAATCCGCATGAAATTAAATCGCGTCTCACCTGCCCTTTTGCGCAATAAGTAACAAAGATGCCGTTATTCTCCATGGCGTCGTACACCTTTTGAAAGCATTGGGGCAGCCACATTTCCGGCTGTGCGCCAGGGCCAAATGCATCATAATAAACCAAGTGATACGGTCCGGTGAAGTGAGCATCCTGAAGGGTTTGGGGAATGATCTTCAAATTGAATGTTGGGCTGAGATCGATGTCGCCACCGTGAGAGAGCGAGGCGAAATCCACCTTTTCCGCGCGCTCAAAAAGCGGAGCATCAAGCTCTGCCCATTCCTGCTCAGTTAATGGATACGGTTCGAGAGCCTCATAGTTTATAGAACGACTTCCGGCATTTTGTAACGTGAGTAATGCATTGATCCCCGTTCCAAATCCAACTTCCAGTATACGGATGTGCTGTTGCGCCTGCAGCAAGTCCAAGCCGTTCGTGATAAAGACATGCATAGATTCAGTCACGGCACCATGGCGTGAGTGATACGTTTCATCCAATTCACTCACATAGAGCGACTTTGAGCCGTCGGTAGTTGTAATCCAGGTTCTTTTCATGTGCTATTCAGCAAATGTACTATCTGCCAGAATATAAATGCGTCCATAAAATGCAGAATGAGGCCGAACATTTCATTGAGCCGAAAAGGCAATCGTTGTTGGACTGGCTGTCGATTATTTGTTCCCGACTGCATTGTCAGCTATGGGGAATTCAAGAAGCTACGTGTAATTGATGACGAGATAGGGATTCAATTAGATATTTTTGTAGTTATGAGTAAACAAAAAGCTATCCTGGTACTAGTTGCCATTTTCACCATCATTTATGGTAATGCGCAACATTGGAATGACCTTCGGGAGCAAGGCGAGTCGATTCAAGACATTGAAGCCGCTTTTGAAAGTGAATGGGATGGTCGGGAATATGAAAAAGGCCAGGGATATAAGCAGTACAAGCGCTGGCATCAATTCTGGGAATCGCGCCAATGGGGCGAGAGTATTGATATTTCTGCTTCTTTAGATTTCATTCAGGCCATAGAACGTCGTCCTGTGGCAACCTCATCCATGCGTGATGCCGGCAATTGGGAACCTCTTGGAATGGAGAGTTGGGAGAGTATAGGGTATGCCCCCGGCAACGGAAGAATTAACACCATTGCCCATGATCCGAATAATGCACAAATCCTATATGTAGGCTGTCCTTCAGGTGGGATTTGGAAAAGCGAAGATGCTGGTTTAACCTGGACTCCGATTGGAGATCAACTTGCAGTAATGGGTGTTTCTGCTCTTGCCGTGTCTCATCAAAACAGCAACGTAATTTACGCCGGAACAGGCGACAATGATGGCAGCGACACGTATGGACTCGGTATATTCAAGTCTACTGATGGAGGCTCAACCTGGTCGAGTACCGGGATAACCTGGGATTTGGGGTTTCAAACCCGAACGCACCGTATCCTAATAGATCCTAACGATTCACAAATTGTTTTCGCCGCGACTACAGACGGCCTTTTTAAATCAGTCAATGGAGGAATTAGCTGGTATGAAGTATTGAATGGGAATGTCAGGGATATCGATTTCAAGGCAGACGACAGCAGTATAATGTTTGCTTGCAAGGATCGAATTTATAAATCTGAAGACAGTGGCGAAAGTTTTAGTGCGATCACGCTAGGACTTCCTACACCGGGAACAGTGGGAAGATTATCTATTTCAGTAACACCGGCCAATCCTGACTATGTCTACGCTCTGTTTGCCAACAACTCATTGTACGCCTTTCAAGGGCTCTACCGGAGCACTGACGGAGGAGATACCTGGCAGCTAAGGTCGAGTACACCTAATGTTCTATCGTCGGATGAAGTTGGAATGTCGAGCGCCGGACAAGCATGGTATGATATGGAAATTGCGGTTTCCGATCAGGATGCGAATCGGGTAATTGTGGGAGGGGTAAACCTTTGGGAATCTGACAATGGGGGCTTGAATTGGGATTTGAATGCATACTGGGTATGGCCACCTAGTGGCAGTAATTATGTGCATGCAGACATACATCATCTGGATTTTTACGATAACAAGCTATGGTGTGGCTCTGATGGCGGGATTTTTCGGTCGTCCAATGAAGGATCATCCTTTGTGGATTTATCTGATGGGCTGCAGATCAACCAGTTTTACCGACTGGCTTCATTTCCAGGCAATTCTGATTTGATCCTGGCAGGAGCTCAGGACAACGGCACCAATTTGCGCGAGAATGGAATTTGGACACATATATATGGTGCCGATGGAATGGAGGTCATTTTTCACCCAACCGATCCCGAAATATTCTTGATAAGCTCCCAGTACGGTTCGATTTATAAAACAGAGAACGGCGGTGCAACACTCGATTGGGCCGCCTCCGGAATCACAGAAGACGGAGCATGGACTACTCCATATATTATGAGTCCGATCAACAGCAACATATTGTATGCGGGATATGAGAACGTGTGGCGTTCAACCGATCTTGGCGACAGCTGGATTCAGATTTCGACTTTTAGCAATGAACAGTTCCGGGCTTTGGCGGTGGGTGCAGATGCCCCAAATACAGTCTATGGAAGCACGAATAACAATATTTATCGCACGGTAAATGGTGGTTTGGAATGGCAAAGCATCGAGAACGGACTCCCCAACAACCGAGTCACCGCCATTGCTGTGGACCCGGACGATTCCCAGCGAATTTGGGTTACGTTTGGTGATTTCAATGATGGCGACAAGGTGTATTACAGCTCCAACGGTGGTGATACTTGGGAAAACATCTCCGGAAATTTGCCCAATTGTCCGGTGAATACCATTGTCTACAACGATCAAACCAGCGAGGGCATATACATTGGCACCGATTTGGGTGTTTTCTATACCGATGAGACGTTGGCCTCCTGGGAATCGTTCGGACAAGGCCTTCCCAATGTGATTGTTACAGAACTCGAAATTAATTACGGAGATGAAAAGCTACTCGCCTCAACATATGGCAGGGGAATTTGGAGGAGTGATTTATGGCATACGCCAAATGAAGCTCCGCTTGCGTCGGCAGAACTCGATCAGATGTTCATCTGCGCGGGCGAAACCATTCAATTTAGTGACGCTTCCTCACTGAACATGCCGGGTTGGGAATGGACGTTTGAAGGGGGGAATCCGGCCACAAGTCAGGAACAGTTCCCGCAAATCACTTACGACAATGCGGGAATGTATGATTTCACTCTAACAGTGAGCAATGACGCAGGAACAAGCACCTACACCTGTGAAGAATGTGTACATGTGTATAATGGTGCGGGCAATTTGCAGCCGATGACAGAAGGATTTGAGGGCTTGAGTAATTTCAATCAGGGTGATTGGTACGTTTCCCACACCGGGGCCGGACCAACGTGGTCGGTTTCCGGAGCTGCAGCACATTTTGGTAGCAAAAGCGCAATGCTTCCCAACTATCAAATTGACTTTGAAGAAGAGCATATGCTGACCTCACGTCCTCTTGACCTTACCAATATTTCAGATGGAGAGACACTATATATTAGTTATTGGTATGCATACGCTTCCACCACAGGTGAAAACACTGATCGATTTAGGTTGTATCTATCGAATGATTGTGGTGAAACTTTTGAGATCAAGCAACAAATTAACACCTCTTCTTTACCCACGGCCGGGTCAATCGATAGCGAGTACTTCGCCCAGGAAGGCGACTGGGTGCAGGAGATATACACACTGGCGCCGGAAGATCTAGGTTCGGCCATATCGATGCAGTTCTGGTTTCGATCGGGAAATGGGAACAACTTTTTCCTCGACGACATCAATCTGTCGAACGACATCAATGGTCTGATTGTTAATCGATCCAAAGATCTTGTTTCCGTTTACCCTAATCCGGCAAGTGACTTTGTTGAGATCACAATAGGTGGGTTTGACGGTCAGGCCTATGTTAACGTCTATGACCTTGCGGGGGAGAAAGTAGAGCAATTCTCGATACAGGGTCGTTCCAAAATTGCACGAACCGATACGTGGGTCGCCGGATGTTACGTCTTTGAAATCCTATTTGACAACCAGGTTGTTCGCAAGCGGGTCATCATCAACTAGGTGGTTCGGGACTAAATACCCATTGCCCGATTGTACAACGAACCAAGCAGGGTTTTTGCTTCGGAAGCATTTGGACGGGGGGGCTCCGGAACAACAACTTGAAACCCTTCTCTATTGGGAATAAGCACATATTGAAAAACAAAGTC
The DNA here is from genome assembly GCA_020437755.1 of Flavobacteriales bacterium. Taxonomy (GTDB): domain Bacteria; phylum Bacteroidota; class Bacteroidia; order Flavobacteriales_D; family Sanyastnellaceae; genus JADFAK01. Next base: position 5,439 of record JAGQVX010000105.1, on the reverse strand, counting down.
ATCGGGTTCCGAATCCCATGCTTTCGGCTGCCCAAAGCGCAAGTCATTGACCACAAGGCAAGAATCGGTTTGTTCAACAGCATACCATCCCTGAGTCATTTTAAGTACACGCTGGACGTTAGGATCTGATTCAATGTCTTTCAGTAGATCATGGTTCTTCGGGACCCGGATAAAATTGGTATCCAGGTGTTGATCGAATATGGAGCAAAAGCCAATCAGATAGTCATCGGGTGTTTCAGCATTGGCGGTCCATAGCACAGTGTTCAAAGGAGTGGGTCGCGATTCGAATTGAAGAATTTTGGTTTCGCATTTGGCGAATGCCACTTCAAATTGATGATTGACGTAAAGCTTCGCACCCATGCCCCACAGCAGATAACCCGTACTTAGAGCCAGCGCAATCACATTCAAATTACGACGAATGGGACGGTCCTTCTTGAAAAACATAAGCGTAATCAGCAATAACAAAAACGGCAGGGTGTACAGCGGGTCGGCGACAAAAACACTATTGGTGGAGACTTTTGCGTCCCAAGGCCAGAACACCTGAGTGCCCCAGGTAGTGCAACAATCCAACGCAATATGGGTGACGAAACACCAAAATGCCAGAGCAGTGCCTTGTTGGAAAGTTGCTCCACGACGGCGATGTATCTTATGAAAAACCCAACCCAGGAGAGGTGCAAAGAGGAAACAAAAGATTAAGGAATGGCTGAAGCCGCGATGATATGTCATGGCAAGAAAATCATCCATGAAGAATTGAGAAATCACGTCAAGATCGGGGATTGTTCCCGCGATAGCACCCCAGAGGAGGGCTCGGTTACCAATTGTTCTACCAGCTACCACCTCAGCAACTGAAGCTCCTAAAACTATTTGTGAAAGTGAATCCATTTACGTTGTGCTATCCGACTTGCAAGGTGTGCAAAAAGGTGCAAAGTTATCTTTCGTCGGATTGATAAAAACTTAAATTGGGACAAATTTGAAAGTATGGCGAAGAAGATTATTACCAAGGCGAGTATGGACTTTTTGGAGAAGTACCTCAACAATGCGTCTCCGACAGGATTTGAATCACCCGGACAACAACTATGGCTTGACTATGTTCGACCTTATGTTGACGATTATATCATTGACACCTATGGAACGGCCGTAGGTGTTATCAATCCGGAAGCGGAGTACAAAGTTGTGATCGAAGCTCATGCGGACGAGATCAGTTGGTTTGTGCATTACATCACTCCGGAAGGCTTTATTTACGTGCGGCGAAATGGTGGCAGTGACCATCAGATTGCTCCATCAAAACGCGTTAACATTCATACCGACAAGGGGATAGTGCGGGGCGTATTCGGATGGCCTGCGATTCATACGCGTACTGCGGGAAAGGAGGAAGCTCCTAGTTTGGGTAATATATTTATTGATATCGGTGCAAAGAACAAGGAGGAAGCCGAAAAGATGGGGATTCATGTTGGCTGTGTAATCACATTTGAAGATGAATTCATGACATTGAACGGAGATTACTTTGTGGGAAGAGCACTTGACAATCGAATAGGTGGTTTTTGCATCGCCGAGGTTGCCCGATTGCTGAAAGCCAACAAGAAGAAGCTACCGTTTGGATTGTACATAACCAATTCGGTACAGGAAGAGATTGGGCTGCGCGGCGCACAAATGATTGCGGAACGCATCAATCCGGACGTTGCAATTGTAACAGACGTATGTCACGACACCAGCACACCCATGATCGACCGAAAGGTCCAAGGCGATACACGCTGTGGGCGTGGTCCTGTTTTGGCCTATGGTCCGGCGGTCCAAAACAATTTGTTGAAGCATATCATTGGGGCAGCGGAATCGAGTGGAATTGCTTTTCAACGCTATGCCGCATCACGCAGCACAGGAACTGATACCGATGCCTTTGCTTACAGCAATATGGGAGTAGCCAGTGCTTTAATTTCATTGCCGCTACGTTATATGCACACAACAGTTGAAATGGTGCATCGCGATGATGTTGAAGCCGTGATTCGATTGATTTATGAATCCGTTTTAGGCATTGAGGCCAATCAAGATTGGCGATACATCAAGTAATGAGTCTCAGCTAATTAATCGCTTGAGTAGGTATACATCAAGCGGTTTTTCAAGGACTTTAATGACATTGGGATTTGCTTCAGCATTCTCAATGTCATTTCGATCTATGCTTGACGAAAGCATGAACACCTTGCATACATCTTTGAAAGATTGAGGGAGTTCATCATACATTTCCAGGCATTGGAAGCCATCAATTTCTGGCATCTGAATATCGAGCAGGATGATGTTTTGCTTTGTGATCAGAACACTGAGGTTATCATTGATATAATCGATGAGATCTCGCGCCGTCATGAACGACGTAATTTGTTCTGAGATATTTGCCAGTTTGAGCAATTTGGTATTGACAACAATGTCGATTTCGTTGTCATCGATGAGCAGGATGTTCAATTGGCTATCCACGTCGGTTTGGAATTTCTAGTGTAAAGGTTGTGTATTTGAACGGTTCCGAAGAAGCCTCGATTGATCCCCCCAGTTTATCTACGGCTTCTTTTACGATATACAGACCAATTCCGTTGCCTACACCCACTTCTGCCGTTCGGTAGAACATATCGAACACTTTGGACAGGTTTTCTCTTGGGATACCAATTCCATTATCGGTGATAGAGATTACAGCTTTATCGTCTTCAACACGCACAGCCAAGTCGAATTTGGGCATTTCCTTTTTTGTATCGCGGTATTTTATAGCGTTACTGATGAGGTTATTGAGGATCATTTTCACTCTAAGCTCATCGGAGAACAGCACTTGATTGGCATCGATAGCCTTGTTGAATTCAACTTCTTCGGCACCTTCAAAATGGCGGTAGTTCTCAAATACTTCGTCAACGAGCAATTCAATGTTGATTTCTGAGATGATCTCTCCCTTTTTAAGGTTTTGATAGTAGTTGATAATGTTTTGGACAAACGAATCCAGCTTATTGACGCTTTTTTCGATCATCTGAAAGTAGCTCATAGCAGTGCTATCGAGTTGTTCTTCGCGAGCCAGCTTTATAACTCCGAGAATAGACACAAGCGGAGCCCGAAGATCGTGGGATGCGCTATACACGAACTTTTCGAGTTCATTGTATGCTTTTTCGAGAGCCACTTGCTTTTGCTTGAGTTGGCGACGAGTATCGAATACTTCAAATGCATTCTCAATGGTAATCTTGAGGTCTTGTTCATTCCAGGGCTTGGCAATGTAGCGGAAAATCTGACCTTTATTAACAGCATCAATTACCGCCTCTATGTCGGCATACCCAGTCAGGAGCATCCTCACTGGATCGGGAAAATCGGGAATAATCAGCTCGAAGAACTCAACTCCACTAATATTGGGCATTTTTTGGTCTGAGATCACGATATGGACTTCGTTCTCACTCAGAATTTGAACAGCTTCCTGGGCTGTGGTAGTGGTAAAGATTTGATAATCTCTTCTGAAAGCAGCTTTGAACGAAGTGAGGTTATTCTCTTCGTCGTCGAGGTACAAGATCTTGATTTTATCTCTTGCCATGGTCTTTCAGGGCTCCAATATTGGTCTAGAGGTCAATGGGCAAAGTTATAATAAATTCACTACCCTGACCTTCGGCAGAGTGTACTTCGATACCCCCATTATGGTCGTTCATGATTCCAAGAGCGATAGACAGGCCTAAACCGGTACCCTCACCAACTTTCTTTGTGGTAAAAAACGGGTCAAAAATTTTCGGTCTGTCGGTTTCTTTGATCCCAACCCCATTATCCTTAATGGCAATTACTATTTTGTTGCCCTCAAGCCGAGACTGCACATTTACCTCGCATTCTTCATTTGGTTTGCCGGTGGCTATTGTGGCGTGCGCTGCATTATTCAGGACATTCATAAATACCTGATTCAACTTTCCCGGAAAGCAATTCACTTCGGGAATACTTGAATCCAGATTTGTCACAACGTTACATTGATTCTTGAAGTTCGACCTTAGGATTACCAGCGTAGATTCAAGACACTCGTTAATATTTGCCTTTTTCAGAGCGTCTTCATCGAGACGAGAAAACACTCTCAGACCTTTTACAATTTCCGCTGTGCGGTGAGCGCCATCGGCGATTCCATTGAGTAGTTGATCTATTTCTCCCCGAACATAATCCAGTTCAATACCTTCTTTTAGGTCATCAACCTCTTTGAGTTTATCGGTAACATTGTTGACATTGATTTCACCATAAAGATCAATGACCTCAAATACATCCTGAACATCGCGTTTTAATGGATTGATATTCGACGATACAAAGTTTATAGGGTTGTTCAACTCATGGGCTATTCCGGCAGTCATTTGACCCAGGGAAGCCATTTTCTCTGCGTCGACGAGTTGAGCTTGAGTTTGTTTCAGGTCATCAAGAGCCTTGCCCAAATCTGAGTTTGATTGTCGCAGTTCGAAGGTTCGTTCTTCCACTTTTTTCTCGAGGACGACATTTTGTTCCTTAATAATACGCTCATTCTCTTGCAACACTTCCAAGGCTTGAGCTTGGGATTCTTCCTTTTCCTTTTTAAGGGTATTTATTCGATCGGCGAGGGCTATGGAGAGGAGCGTAACCTCAAGGCCTGATCCAATAGACATAACGTTATGCGTCCAAAAACTATACTTCACCAAACCAAAGTCTTTGAGCACAAAAAGTATTACACCAATAATTATTAAACTAGTAGATACCGAGTAAAACCTCGCCTGCCTGTAGCCCTTCCCAACCAATCTTAATGCTTGTACAAGAGTGAAGACACCAAGTAGTCCAGCATTCATCTGTAAAACTTGATAACTTGCCACCGGATCAAAATACACCAATACAAACGAGACCACATATATGGCAATAAATCCCATTAAATAAGGTATAATACTGGGTAAGGTCTGAGCAATATTCAAGAAACTATAGAAGAACACAATCGCCGCGATTCCAACCAACGGATTCAAGATATAAAAACTGTAACTCATCATGAATGATGAATTCTCCCAGAAATAGAGCGATGCAAATCCCTGATAATTGGCTTGTGTCAAATAGACAAAAGGAATATACACAACCAAGGCTAAAAAAGTCTTATATTTAGTAAACAAATAAATAATAAAATTGTAAACAAACATTACGAACAAGATCCCGCTATACAAACCAAAGAAAATCTTCCTGACTCCTTCATCCGAATCAAATTTTAACTCGCTTGATACAATAATGGGCAACAACACTTGTTTAGTGCTTTTGCAAGCAATAAGCAATTGAAAACGCTCAGGCAAAGAGTCAAGCTTCACATTATAACCAACAGACTCATTAACTCTACCCTCTTTTTCTTTTAAAGTCGAATAGAACTTAAGCAACTCTCCCCCCCCCGTTATTTCCGGATAGTAAACCAAAAGAGAATCCATTCCTGGACAATACAAATACAAAAAATTAGCC
>JAGQVX010000104.1 GCA_020437755.1 Flavobacteriales bacterium | reverse complement strand
GAAATCATCTTTGCTGTCATGGCCTTCACTTCCAATCCGCTTGGCAATGCATTGGTGGCGCAAAACAACAATGGTATATCCATCCAGGGGATCATCGATTATGTGGAGTTCAGTGGCAGTGAATACGACTATCTCCAGTCCAGCGGAATTAATGTATTGGACTACCAAAATGCCGACGGCACGCAGTGGCCCGATGGTCCGGTTTTTCATCACAAATACGCTATTACCGACTATCAGCCCGGATCAGCGCATCCAGCAGTCATTTCAGGATCGCATAACTGGACGGCCTCTGCCAATACCATTAATGATGAAAACACATTGATCATCCGAGATCATGAGGTGGCCAACTGGTTCTATCAGGAATTTGTTCAGCGCTGGGCCGACCTGCCCAATACCTTGCCCGAGCTGGCTGATGTTCGCACCTTGATCTACCCCAATCCCGGTGCGGATTCCTTCGCTTTGCATAGTGACGAAACCGCAAATTTATCGGTCTACAACCTCAAAGGTCAGCTCGTTTTGCAATCCTACATTACCCCGGGCGTGAATACCGTTGACGTTTCTTCATTGCCTTCCGGATCTTACGTGGTGCATATTTCAGGCAATCATACAGCATTCGCCAAATGGATTAAGCAATAACATTGTGAGTGAGGTGCCAATCCCAACACACTTCACGGCAAAGGAAGTTATGGAGCACTGAAAATTAACCGATTGAATAGCGACAATAAAAGCCTGTGCTAAAAAGCCAAAGTTTATTGTCCCGTCACAAACTCTTTGCGCTTACCTGAAAACAAGGTGTATCCCTGGAATTTGCAGGGTATTTGTCCGTTGTGAACGGGGCACTTCACATCGGGTTTGAGTCCGATGCGCTTGAATGGGCCGTCCTCCGGCGCAATAAGCCATGCATTCCATCCCGCCCAGTTATGCTTAAGAGCGCTGCCAATATCATTGAAAAAGGCACCCAAATCATCCACTTTCACCCTTACATCGTAGGGTGGATTGGTCACCAACATCCCCGATTCCGCAGGGGCTTGCGTTTTGAAAAAATCAGCTTTCTCCAGTCTGGGTTTTTTACACCCTAATCGTCGCAATGTAGACTCTGTGGCACTGAGTCGCTCGGGGAGAATGTCTCGTCCCATGACAGGCGGTTCCACGTCGATTTCGCATTTGGCGAATGCCGCTTTAATCTCCTCAAAATCCGACTCACTGTAGCCTGGCCAGTTCATAAAGGAAAATTTCGACCGAAACTTTTGTGGAGCTATGTTCCGCGCCATCATACAAGCCTCGGCGAGCAGGGTACCTGAACCACACATAGGATCCACGAGCAGTGATTTCTTATCCCACCCCGATAAGCGCAACAATCCGGCGGCGAGAACTTCATTGAGCGGCGCCCCGGGCGCAATAAGCCGATACCCACGTTTATGCAGCGAATCGCCCGATGAATCTACACTTAACGTAATTTCTTGTTCGTCGATATGCAAATCCAATCGAAAATGGGGGGATCGTGTGTCGATATTTGGGCGCTGATCGAATCGATCCCGGAAACGGTCCACAATGGCGTCTTTCACGAGCAAGGCCGCGTAGTGCGAATGCGTAAACCGCGGTGAATTCGTATTGGCACTTATAGAAAACGTCTGATCCAGCCTGATAAAGTCTTCCCACGGAATTTCGCCCGATTTCTTGTAGAGTCTTCGCTCGTCATAGGCCGTAAACTTGGCAATGGGCATGATAACACGCAACGCCAATCGCAGTCCATAATTTGCACGCATCATGTCGTTCACATCGCCCTCAAACCACACTCCGCGAGTTGTTTTCTTGAGGTCCTGCAACCCCAATTCTGCCATTTCAGACTCCAATGCCGACTCGAGCCCGGCCTGCGTTTTAGCGAGGTAGAGCGCCTTACCGGGTTTTCCCGGAAAATTTAAAAGTTGATCAGCCACCGTGACGTTTTGCTTTGTAGCCCATATCGAGCAGAAGTTGAAGTACTTTATCTCGAAAATCGCCCTGAATAAGGATTTCACCGTCTTTGGCCGATCCACCGGTCCCACATTTTGACTTGAGGGTTTTGCCCAGATCAGCAAGGTCTTCCTCATCGCCTACAAAACCGGTGACGAGCGTCACAACCTTGCCTTTGCGCTGCTTACGATCGAGCGTAACACGCAAATCCTGATCACCCGGTTCGGGGGTTTCTACCGGTTCATCATTCTCATAGGAATAGTCATAATCGCTATTCGTAGAAAACACGACGCCATCGCGGTTTTTTCGATTTTTCGCCATTCGGCAAATGTACTTCTTACTGTTGAATTAATGGAATACCATCCCGTTCAATCGGAAGTGGTCATGCAGTAACGGGCAACCATGTGCGACAAGTCTTCCAGACAAACAGGCTTGGAAATGTAGTCGTCCATTCCGGTTTCGAGGAACTTTTCACGATCACCTTTCATGGCATTTGCCGTCATGGCAATTATTACCGGACAATCTGCTCCAAACTCTTCATGTGCGAGATGGGTAGCCTCAATACCGTCCATTTCAGGCATTTGCACATCCATGAAAACAAGATCGTAGGATTTGAGTCGCAGCATTTCCAGCGCTTCCAGTCCATTAGCCACCACGTCGCATGAGCAGCCCAGTCTTCGAAACAGATGAATCGCAACCTGCTGATTGATAGCATTGTCCTCCGCTACCAATACCCGAACTCCTTCGAAGCGTTGGATATTGAAATCAGGAGTCACAGAGGGAGCGGATTTGATAATGATAGCCTCGGAAAAAACAGACTTCAATTCATTATATAAATCCACGTGTTTCAAAGGCTTGTTGATGATGGAGTTGAACAGCTCCTTTTGTCCCTTGTCGATTTCGCTGGTCATCACTGAGGACAACAGCATTACCGGAACCTGGGCTCCTTTTTCTTCTCGGATATGTGTTGCCAATTGCACTCCATCCATACCGGGCATGTGCATATCGAGGATGTACACATCTGCAGCAGCTTCATCCAGGGCCTCGAGCAAGTCTTTGCCGCTCGAAAATTCAACAGCGTGAACATTCCATTGTTCCAGCAGGCGCGAAAGGATCTCGCGATTGGTTTCGTTGTCGTCCACAATAAAAGCACGCTTGGTCGAAAACGGGTGTAGTACCTCTGCCTCTGCTTGAGGGGCTGTAATCAAAGGACGATACTCAACGGTAAACGTGAATACGGAACCTACTCCTACTTCACTTTTAACGTGTATCTCGCCCCCCATGAGTTCCGTGAGACGCTTGCAAATGGCTAGTCCCAGTCCGGTTCCACCATACTGGCGTGTTGTACTGGAATCAACCTGTGAAAAGGTTTTGAACAGTCGGCCCATTCGATCCTCCGGAATCCCGATTCCACTGTCACGCACGGCAAACTCCAACTCATAGTCATTGTTTACCTGGACCTCCACAAACACTTCGCCCTCGTGAGTGAACTTGACGGCATTGTTGATGAGGTTGATGAGAATTTGCCGCAGGCGGGTAACGTCCGAAACCACGTGACGGGCTACTTTAGGATGAATAAAGTACATCAACTCAATGCCCTTGTTGTAGACCTGAGGTGCCATCAGATCCATCACTTCTTCGATCATTTGGCGAAGGTTGAACGACTGAAACTCCAATTCGAGTTTTCCGCTTTCTATCTTGGAATAGTCAAGGATGTCGTTAATGATAGTGAGCAGATTATCGGCACCGATTCGAATGGTCTTCACAAATTTGTGCTGATCCTCAGTAAGTGGGGTTTCAGCGAGAAGTGAAGCCATGCCCATCACCGCATTCATGGGAGTGCGGATTTCATGGCTCATGGTAGCCAGGAAATCTGATTTACTTCGGGCACCCGCTTCTGCAGCTTCCTTCGCTCGCACTAGTTCCTGCTCGGTCTTCTTCATGGTAGTGTAATCACGTACTGTGAGCATCAGACTATCGTCCAATCGCGAGCAAATGGTATGATACCACTTTTCGGCCCCTACATAGTCGGTTCGGTTCTCATAATCCTGCGGGATTCCGGAATCCATCACTTCTACATAAATCGGAAAAAGGCGATCCCACAAGTGTGCATTCATCGTATCGGAGAGCTTCATCCCCACTACATCTTTGTCCTGAATCTCAATGATACCACGGGCAGCTTCGTTGAGCATTTCCCACTCGAAATCAACAACAAATCCTTTTGCATTGCGAAGTGCCTTGAGCAGCATCACTCCATCTTTGGAAGACTCCAGCACGGTTTGAAGTCGCTGCTGATTCTTCATCTCTTCGTCAATATCTGTGAGTCGTCCTAATATATACTCACGGTCCATTTTAATGATCTGTCCGGAAAACTCACAATAAAACGAACGGTTGTCCTTCAACGAGCGAAACAGAAACAAACCCTGCGCATTACCATGGCGGCGCATTTGTTCGTGTACTTCCTGGATAGTGAGCTGAGATGGTGCAGTGTGCATGAGAGAAGTTATCTCCAATTGCTGTGATTCATCGGCTTCAAATAATTCGTAAAAACGATCGTTAGCCATCACAATAGTATGATCCAATTCAGCTAGAAAGATCGCATCACGCGTCTCATTGAGAATACGCTGTAAAAAGGCTTCGTTTTCATGCACACCGCGGATCGAAATGTACGCCAGAACGGAGACAACCATCGCAAACAACGTGAATGTGGGTAGCATCCCTGCCACCTGACTCCAATAAGCCTGATCAACTTCCTGACTGAAGTACAATACCACCGCTTCCAGGAGCAAGGTGAAAATCCAAAAGGGAACGCTTGCCCTCCAGCTGGGAAACACAAGAAAGCTTGAAATCACCAAAATCGTTGGGCCTATCAATGTGGGCCAGTACAATTGTGTGTAATAGATGCCGTGTATGGTGGCCGTCATGAGCAAAAACGCCATGACCTGTAAACTAGCCTTCCGGAACCGTGTTGAAAGAGGTACAACAAAACTGCCCAGAACGAGAATCACAGCGATGGAAAACAGGGCGAGATCAAGCCAGACAGGCACATGAACGTCCCCCTGAAAATTCATCAAGAAGGTTGCCAGTAGCTTGCCGCCACAGGCTATAAGCCACACCAGACGAAAAAACAACCGTTTCTCCGCAAAAACTACCGCACGTGATATCTGACCGGTCATACTCCGCTATTCACCCTGCAAGATAGCAGGTCTTAGGCACTCAAAAGTAGGTCGATCGTGTAGGAATCGTGTAGGAATATTCCTACATCAGTCCGACTCGGAAGAAGGCGATGTGGCCTGGTCGAATTTCATACGTCTAAGCAGGTACAGATCGATGACGGTATGTGCCACAACTGCTGTCCAAATTCCCAGATACTCCGTAGCATAACCAAGCCCGATAATAACTCCGGTCATATAAACTCCATACACAGAAATACGCCAGTCTTTCGGATTAAGATAACCGTGAATTGCCACAAAAACTACAGCAGTAATAATAACGCCAAGCAAAGGCTGAAGAGCCCCTCGAAACAAGACTTCCTCACCTACTCCGGCACACAGACTGATAAACACAATTTCGCTGGTATTGAGCTGCAAATCGCTGATCATCCTGCTGTACTTGACATTCACTTTTTGCATGAAACGGCGCTCCGATATAAACTGCGCCACCGCACCGAACACAAAACCCAGTATTAATCCAGAACCCAATTGACCATACCACGGAATTCCGCTGACAAGACGTTCCGACATGGAAAACGAATCCGCGAAAGCATCAATAATCATGGCAATTAACGGCATCCCGGTTATGGTAAATCCCGCCAACATCAGGATCATCCTGCGTTGCTGCTCTCCGTCCGGCTCTTCCTCAATCATGAATTACTTTTTGCGTTTTTCCATGGCAACTACAAAATATACTTACCAATCGTCCCCATAACGGGCAATTTGCTAATTTACACAAGCCTGTGGCCATACCCGCCGATTTTACTTATTTTTAGCACATCAAACCGAACCAATGATGAAAAGACTACTTACCCTTTTGACCTTTGCCACCCTTCTTGCTATTCCATCAATCATCAATGCTCAGGGCAATTGCACTGAGGCCGACTTGCAATGGATGGCTACTTATGGCGACTCAACAGCTACTGTTGCGACAGATTGTGGAACCAATTGTCTTTTCGCCGGTGACCCGGAACAGTGCATGATCGACTGCATGACTCCGCTAACTCCCTACACACCCGACTGCATCTTGTGCTTTTCCGGACAAGCTGAATGTGCATCGAACAGTTGCCTGCTCACATGTTTGTTTGGCTCTGATGCTGCCTGTGCCCAGTGCGTGCTCGATAATTGTCAGGCTCCATTCTTCGAATGTGCGGGAATCTACGATGCCGACAACGATACCTTTAGCACGCTGAGCGATTGCGATGACAACGACCCTGACATTAATCCTGATGCCACGGAAATATGGTATGACGGCGTTGATCAGAACTGCGACGGCTTGAGCGATTACGACCAGGACATGGACGGCGAAGACGCGTTTGAATACGGCGGACTCGACTGCAACGACCTCGATCCGAATATCACCATGGGAGCACAAATCTGGTACATGGATGCCGATCAGGACGGTTATGGTGATGACTCGAATTCTACGATGAGCTGTGTTCAACCTCCAAGCATGGTTGCCGACAATACGGATTGCGACGACAACAACAACGCGATTTACCCGGGTGCTGCAGGATCAGGTTCGGGTGTGGACAACGACTGCAACGGAGTTATTGAGGGCGACGAGCTCTGCATTGGAGACTTCAACAACGACCTTGTGGTGAACACCAACGACTTGCTCCTCATTCTGGGTGCTTTTGGTTGTGAAGTGGATTGCCTTGCCGACCTTACCGGCGATGATGCCGTGAACACCGGAGACCTTTTGGCCTTCCTTGGTGCTTTCGGTGCAATTTGCTACTAATCATGGATTTCCTTCCGGAAGAGATCGACCGGTATGCCTCCGAACATACATCGGCCGAGCCCGACTATTTGCAGGAATTGAACCGCGAAACCTGGCAAAAAGTGCTGGTTCCCCGCATGCTCTCAGGTCATTTTCAGGGTCGACTACTTAGCATGATAAGTCATATGCTCAAGCCATCCCGAATCCTGGAAATTGGCACGTATACAGGCTATTCGGCTCTTTGTCTGGCCGAAGGCCTCCACGAAAACGGCCTGTTGTTTACCATTGATATCAACGAAGAACTGCGGCCCATTCAGGAAAAGTACATCCAAAAAGCAGGCATGGACGGCAAAATTCGGCTCCTCACCGGAAATGCTATGGAAGTGGTTCCCAGGTTAAACGAAGCATGGGATCTTGTGTTCATTGATGCCGACAAGGAAAACTATATCCATTATTATAATATGGTTATGGCATCCGCCAAATCGGGTACGCACTTACTTTTAGACAATGTGCTTTGGAGTGGGAAAGTAGTCCATGAAGCGGCGAAAAAAGACGAAGAAACCAGAGTCTTGAAAGAACTCAATAAATTGATCAACAACGATCCACGGGTAGAGAATATCCTCTTGCCTATCCGTGATGGACTAACCCTTGTTCGAGTTAAATAGTGCGTCGGCAACTGGCTAGAAGTACGGTTGAACCAACCCGTCACCAGCTATATAACAAACTTCCTGAAAGGCACTTGAGATCAGACCCCGCGACTGGTCGCGTCCAAGATCAATTCGAAGAGTACTCATCGACACAGGGCCGACAGGTCTAACATTGAATTAATTCAACACTTCTTTAACCTTGTCTGCTGCTTCTTGCAACAATACCACAGAATGCACCTGGAGACCGCTATTATCAATAAGCTGCTTCGCCTCTTCGGCATTGGTTCCTTGCAGACGGACAATCAACGGTACGGGAAGCTCCCCAATATTACGGTAGGCATCTACAATACCTTGAGCCACTCGATCGCAGCGAACAATTCCACCAAAAATATTGACCAGAATAGCCTTTACAGATGGATCTTTGAGAATAATACGGAAAGCTGTTTCTACCCTTTTGGCGTCTGCCGTACCACCTACATCAAGAAAATTGGCAGGTTCACCACCGCTCAATTTGATAATGTCCATTGTAGCCATAGCCAGGCCGGCACCATTTACCATACAACCCACATTACCGTCGAGCTTCACGTAGTTCAATCCGGCTTCACCCGCTTCTACCTCAATTGGATCCTCTTCTGAGGTGTCGCGCATCTCGGCGTAGTCAGCATGACGAAACAATGAATTGTTATCCAAGGTCACCTTGGCATCAACCGCAATGATCCGGTCATCACTTGTCTTGAGTACAGGATTGATCTCGAAGAGAGAGGCATCACAACCTTCGTACGCCTTGTACAAAGCATACACGAAGCGTGTCATTTCCTTGAAGGCCTTTCCTTCCAGCCCCAGGTTAAAAGCCACCTTGCGGCATTGAAAGCCTTGAATACCAACTTTAGGATCAATCTCTTCCTTGAAAATAAGATGAGGTGTCTTTTCAGCTACTTCCTCGATATTCATCCCACCCTCAGGAGAATACATAATGATGTTGCGCCCCTTTCCACGATCGAGCAATACTGACATGTAAAATTCCGATGGCTCAGAGTCGCCGGGGTAGTACACATCCTCAGCAAGCAATACCTTGTTTACTTTCTTTCCTGTGGCAGAAGTTTGAGCTGTAACGAGGTGTCCGCCAAGAATACCATCCACTTTCTCCTGAACATGGTCGATTCCTTTCGCCAACACAACTCCGTGTGATCCGGTTTCTGTTACGGTTCCTTTTCCTCTTCCTCCGGCATGAATCTGAGCTTTAACAACGATCCAGTCTGAACCGGTTTCTTCTTGAAGTTGTTTCGCTTTGGCCATAGTATCGGCGGAATTATCCACCACAACGCCCCGCTGCACTGCAACTCCAAAACTTGATAAAATCGATTTTCCCTGGTACTCGTGAATGTTCATTTGCTCAAATTTTGCGGCAAAAGTACTAGAAATCCGCTAAGGGTCAAGCCTTTTTTACCACCATCGTCCTACACATGTCAATACAATTGCCGGATTGCTTAAGTAGATGGATAAAATCGGTGATACGAATCATTTGACTTACTTTAGGTCTGCTAAACACCACCCTGTTGAGGGACCAATGAGAATCATGAATGACCACCATTAAAAACCGACATTTCGAACTGGCGCAGAAGGCGGCACGAGGCCAGCTTGCTGACGACGAACAGCTTGAAATAGATGGAGCGTGCGCAGACAATACATTCAAAAAAGAATTCCAGCGTGTCGTGCGCGCAATCCAAGATTTTGAATCGGGACCTGAACCCCGTACGACACCCTTTACTACCCGGCAGCTCAAGGAGCGACTGAGGCTTCAGGAAGAATTCGACCATAATAGTGAACCACGTAGATTGGGCAGAAAGGTATTCTCACTAGTTCCTCTTGGCGTCATAGCCCTTGTAATTGGAGGCATGAGCATAATGTTCCTTCCATCGTATACAACACCTCATGGCACAGATTGCAGGGGAATGTCGTTCGATGTGGTGGGCCTGTATCCCGACACCACTATTATACAACACGACTCGACACTCGTTGAAAATGAGCATTCTTTAACCAGGGCAGATTACCGCAAGATCATTTCAGGGATTGAGTGCTACGTCCAGCATGATGCATCCGTCGCGCTTCACACTTTGGAACCCTACCGCAAGCAACTCACTAAAGAAAGTGCGCGATTCGCTGATTTCTTCGCTCACCTCGAACAATGTGCCGATTGACAGACTTGAGACACAACCAACCTGTTAGCCAAAAAAAGAGGCTCCCGTTTGGAAGCCTCTCTTGAGATATCATTATTGACCTGACTTACATCTTGGTCACTTTCTTCGTTACCTGTTGTCCGTTGTCAAATTGGAACGTCAGGAAGTAAATTCCCTCCGACAAGCTGCCGAGCGACAATTCCATTTGTCCTTGTGACAAATCCCTTTGCTCCACAAGATGCCCCATGGTATCATAAATGGTCACATGATCCAATCCAAAAGAGCGCTTGAGCTCGATGCGAATATCACCGGCCGTTGGATTTGGATAGATCCCCAAATCACTGAACTGCACTTCCTCAGCTTCCAACCATTCCTGATCGCAGTCGGGAGCATAGTTACCAAACAAGGTCTCTTCGTTGGTATTCGCATTGTCAAGGAATACTTTCAAATCATCGGTGGGGTTATTGTTGCCATCCCAGTGCTCACTCATTTTCCCGTAATAATCAGGGTCATTGGGAGCAGAACAGTATGACGAGCCTCCCGTAAGCGTACCAACAATTTGCAAGTCTTTGTTGAAAAGAGGACTTCCTGAAGAGCCACCTTCGGTTACTCCATGATTGGTAACCGTAGCCACCCAATTCACTTCCCAGTGCGAACCGGGATATCCCCACCATGCACTGCTCAACGAGCTTGTATATGTAGAAATTTTCTTTACATCGCCAGCCGGGTGATGAATACCCACACCTTGGGTTGATCCTGAGCCCGTTGCATCCCAACCGGCATAGAATGGATCCCATGAGCTTTGAATTTCGTCTTCTATCTCAACCAAAAGAAAGTCTGAACCGGAATTGCCTCCGCCATCATTACTGTCGGCAAGGTGAATAACCCCTGTGCGCTGGTGCGTAGTAGCCGCACCACCTGTTCCGCATTGTGGACGCTCATAGTTGAAACGTACCTGCAACAACTGAAAATCAGCGTCACTCACACCGTCGGCACAGTGAAGAGCCGTCAACATATACTGACGGCAATCACGCGCGGTTGTATTGACCAGTGAACCTGAGCACAGACCCACAAACTGCCCGTCAACAATTCTCAATCGAACTACGGCATCTCGCATGCCGTCCCATCCATCTCCTTCCGGACAGTTCACATCCACTTCACATGGATCCGATCCTCCGCGTGACCATTCCTCTGATACGTTATAGATGTACCGGTAAAAGTGTGCAAACGCATACGTTTTAAAGGTTGCCTCACCCACTACATCGGCTGGTTGATAGTATTCGATAACGGCCTCATCTCCAAAAACTTCAGCCGTTCCAAACCGACCGTGCCCGTTGTTTTCCTTCCAATCGTAAGGCCCTTCTGCATATGATTTATCTGCACTCCAGATATACAGTTCACCGCCAATGGGCAAATTAAAATCAGTGAAGTACGCAGAAGTTGCCAACGCTCCTTCTGTCTTGTACTTAAACAACCAAATCTTCGAACCGTCGGGCATTTCATTCCAAACACCATCGGTTGCAATGTTGATTTCATGAAAAGCTAGTCGACCATTGTTGGTACGACCACCTGCTTCCTCAATATGCGTGTCTTCTGTGAGAAGGGCGTCATGATCGAATGATTCTACGGTGACAGTGCCGGGCATTGTGATTAAATCATCACTGTAATGCCAACTCGGTGGAAGTTGAATGTCTTGTGCCTTGGCAGACACTGAAAAAACGGCCAGCGCCGCCAGAAACGAGTAAAATTTATTCATGCTTACTTATTAATTCAGGTTTACGTCCGGACAAAAGTAACCGATTATATTCGTTACGGAAAATGCCGCTTGAAAGCAATCGGGGATTTTTACCAACATCAACACTAGATACCAATTGATATGCGAATTCCCTACAACCGCTCTCGAATACCACGATTTCAACAATACCTCAATTCGGCAAGGTATCTTGTAGGAGCGTTACTGAATGAAGCATGAACCTGGCATTCCTGAAAAAATATTGGATTCCCATTCCCGGCCTTATGCTGCTGGCTCTTGTTGCAGGCTACTTTGCGCATCGACCGGACCCTGTATTTTCTGCTCCCACATCTACTGTATTGGAAGACGAGTCTGGATTTCTCCTCAATGCTTCTATCGCGGAAGACGGACAATGGCGGTTTCCCTCATGCGATTCATTACCCAAAAAGTATCAGACAGCCCTCATAGCCTTTGAAGACCGTCAGTTCTTCTCTCATTCGGGGGTCCATTTACCCTCCATTGCTCGGGCCATCATTCAAAACGCTCGGAATGGAAGGGTCGTGAGTGGTGGAAGTACCATAACCATGCAAGTAATCCGCATGAGCCGAGGCAATCCACCTCGTACAGTGTGGCAAAAGATTACTGAACTATTTGCCGCATGGCGCCTCGAAATGCACTACAGCAAGGAAGAAATTCTCAACATGTACGCTTCACATGCTCCAATGGGAGGAAACATTGTGGGGATTGACGCTGCTTCATGGCGATACTTTGCCACTCCGTCCAGTGAACTCACATGGGCCGAAGCTGTAACCCTTGCTGTATTGCCAAACGCACCAGCATTAATACATCCCGGTCGAAACAGTGATCAATTAAAACGAAAGCGTGATGCGTTGCTGCACTACCTGCATGAACAAGGTGCATTTGATGCATTTGAATTGGAAGCCAATCTGACTGAACCTTTGCCCGGCAGGCCACACGCTTTGCCACACCATGCCAACCACCTCATGCAATTCGCAGTTAAAGAAGGATATAAGGGCAAACGGATCACGTCAACTCTCAACCGGAACCTGCAAATTCAAATCACAAATATGGCCCTCCGCCATGCTTCGGCCTGGAACGACCGGCTAGTGCGCAATGTGGCTGTTTTAGTATTAGACAACCATGATAAGTCGGTAGTTGCCTATATCGGTAATGCCACTGTGGATGATAAGGCGGGTGATGCTTACGTAGACATTGTTCAGGCACCGCGGAGTACAGGGAGTATTTTAAAACCATTCTTGTACGGATGCATGATCGAAGAGGGAGAACTCATGCTCGGTATGCTGGTGCCGGATATCCCGTTGCATTTTTCAGGATACGCACCCAAAAACTACAATCGAACCTTTTCAGGAGCCGTTCCTGCACATCGCGCCTTGTCGAGATCTCTTAATGTTCCGGCCGTCTACATGCTTCATAGCTATGGAGTTGCCCGATTTCTGCATAATCTACGGTCTTTGGGGTTTGGCAAGCTGCACTATGGCGCCGATCATTACGGATTATCCCTCATTCTGGGAGGAGGTGAAGCCAGTCTGTGGGAAATTACGTCTGCGTACAGTGGCCTTATGCATCTGCAGCATCATTTTGATCCGGAGTCTGAAAGCAAGGAAGTGATCGCGTTTCAGGAGCCCCACTGGATTAACAATGCTACCCAACCGGCCCCAGCTTCCGCACCTATTCACACAGGCGCTGCATGGAATACGCTTCAGGCATTGCTGGACGTGAGCAGGCCTGAAAACGAAAGCGGCTGGGACTTATACTCTTCAACACAACATGTAGCCTGGAAAACCGGAACAAGCTTCGGAAACCGTGATGCGTGGGCTGTGGGAACAACCAGTCGGTACACTGTTGGGGTGTGGGTTGGCAACGCCGACGGAGAAGGACGCCCCGAAATTGTGGGTACTGCTGCCGCTGCCCCATTGCTGTTTAACGTACTCGACCTCCTCCCATCCGAACCGTGGATAGTGACACCTTGGGATGCCTTGCGCGAAACACGAATCTGCAGCGTTAGCGGACATCCCGCCGGTTCACATTGTGAGCAAACTAAGATTGTATTCAGCGGGCACCTCAAAGAACATACGTCGGCAT
>JAGQVX010000103.1 GCA_020437755.1 Flavobacteriales bacterium | reverse complement strand
TCTTCGGTTAGTCAAATCGATCGATCCGCTACGGTGGTCGTGTATTGTTCGGTGGGGTACCGCAGTGAAAAAATTGGTGAACAGTTGCTTGAAGCCGGGTTCCAAAACGTGTACAATTTATATGGCGGGATTTTCCTCTGGGTAAATGAAGGACATCCGGTAGTCGATGAGTCGGGCGCGACCGAGAAAGTGCATCCATACAGCGACAGTTGGGGGAAGTGGCTTACGGCCGGCGAAAAGGCTTACGAATAATGACAACATGCCTGGTGATTATGGCCAAGGCGCCGCTCAAGGGCAACGTGAAAACGCGTCTGGCCGAAGTCATCGGAGCGGACAGTGCCCTGCAATTGTACACCGGGTTGCTGATGAAAACCCTCGATCTGGCTGCCAAATGGAATGGTCCGGTGCTTTTGAGCAGCGCAGGAGATCACCCAATTTTCAAGGATTCTGAATTTACAGTTGTGCCGCAGCATGGTGACGATCTGGGTCAGCGCATGTACAATGCCGGTGTGGCCGGATTGGAGCTGGCTGACGCTGTTCTGATTATTGGCTGTGATATTCCCGACCTCAATCTTGAAATTCTCCAGGAAGCAAGCGAGCTTCTTGATCACTGCGACGTAGTATTTGGACCCAGTGAAGACGGTGGGTACTATTTAGCAGGCATGCGCCAAATGCATAAGCAGTTGTTCGAAGGCATCACCTGGAGTACTTCCCATGTCCTTTCCGACTCGGAATTGCGTTGTGAAGAACAACGATTGTCCGTAGATAAGGTGACGATGTTAAATGATATTGATACCTTCGAAGACTTGAAAAATTCAACGGTAAGCGGATGGGATCTCCGTCTGGATAAACCGATTTAAAACATAGGATGGAACGAATTCTCGAAACAGCCCAGTGGCTCAAAGACCGCGGCATTGACAATGCTGAAGTGGGTATAGTTCTCGGTTCGGGTTTGGGAGACCTGGCTCACCGAATAAAGGAGGAAAAATCATTTTCATACAACGTCATTCCCAACTTTGCCATTGCTACGGTAGAGTTTCACTTTGGGAAGTTGATCTACGGCGAACTCGGTGGCAAGAAAGTCATCGCACTTCAGGGGCGCTACCATTACTATGAGGGGTACTCCATGGAGCAGATTGTTTTGCCCGTGAGGGTGATGAAGTTGCTGGGAGTAAAGTGCATTTTGCTTTCCAATGCTGCCGGAGCGGTGAACCTTGATTTTAAAAAAGGCTCCTTGATGCTGGTTGACGATCACATCAATTTACAGCCTGAAAACCCGCTGCGAGGCAGGAACCTCGATGACCTCGGACCACGTTTCCCAGACATGAGTCGGCCGTACGACGCTCGGATCAATGATCTGATGCGCGAAATTGCCAGGGAGAAAGGAATTACACTTCACGAAGGTATATATGCTTCGGTTCAGGGACCGAATCTCGAGACACGTGCGGAATACCGCATGATGCAGATTATTGGTGCCGATGCCGTGGGGATGTCCACCGTTCCTGAGGTCATAGCATGCAACCACATGGGTACGCCTTGTGCCTGTGTGAGTGTGCTTACCGATGAGTGCGATCCCGACAATCTGGCCGCAGTGAGCGTGGAGGAAATAATCGCCATAGCCCAGCAAACCGAAAAACACTTGAGTGAACTGTATATTGAATTGATAAGTCGATTATAATGAGCAGCTATTTAGAAGTTACAAAAGACGTTTACAAGCAAGCAGCCGAAACACCTGATGTAGGGCTGTGTTGTACCACTACTCCGGTGTGGCAACTTCCCGGATTGAAGATTCCAACCATAATGCAGCAGATGAACTATGGTTGCGGCAGTACGGTTGCTCCACGCGATTTGGTCAATGATCCTACAGTGCTTTATGTAGGTGTTGGAGGAGGAATGGAGTTACTCCAGTTTGCGTACTTCTCCCGCCGGCCCGGGGCAGTGGTCGGAGTGGATGTAGTGGATGAAATGCTTGAAGCCAGTAAGCGCAATTTCGTGATTGCCGAGCAAGAAAACGAGTGGTTCAAAAGCGACTTTGTGAAGCTCGTAAAAGGCGATGCGCTTCACTTGCCCGTGGAAGACCAGTCGATCGACGTGGCGGCGCAGAATTGTCTGTTCAATATTTTCAAAGAAAACGACCTCGTGCGTGCGCTGGAGGAAATGTACCGTGTGTTAAAGCCACATGGCCGATTGGTACTCAGCGATCCTGTTTGTGATCAGGAGATGCCTGCCAATTTGCGAGAAGACGAAAAACTACGTGCACTTTGCCTGAGTGGATCTATACCTCTTTCCCGTTATATCGATTTAATCACTTCTGTAGGATTTGGAACAGTAGAAATAAGAGCCCGACGACCTTACCGCATTTTGGATCCAAGGCATTATGACACACCAGAACAGATCATGATCGAGAGTGTAGAGGTATGCGCCATTAAGGATCCTATGCCTGCCGATGGACCTTGTGTCTTTACCGGAAAATCGGCCATCTATTTTGGAAGTGAGCAGTGCTTTGACGACAAAAATGGTCATGTTTTACTTCCCAACCAGCCATTGGCTATATGTGATAAAACTGCAGGCGCATTGTCGGCACTTAACCGTGATGATATCCACATCAGCCCTTCGACCTATTTCTATGATGGGGGCGGGTGTTGTTGATATGCGTAGTTGCCGACTTAAGCAATGATAAGACTAGAGGGACGCAATCAATGCGTCTCTTTCTTTATTATTCCAGTTGTTCTTAGCACGAACAATCACGGACCAACTATCATTATGGAACTCATGAGCGAGATGTAGATTGCATCTCTGTCGATCATGGTGAATTAAATAATCAGAGGTCCATCCAATAAAAGTCGGAAAAGACAAACCTGATGATGGCCAACATAGTCATCACATCCGTTTGGGATTATTGGAAGAATTGGAGGAATACAGGATTATTGACCTGCCTCGTCGCACTGCTCTACATCAACATTGCTGTAGGCGGCGCATTTTTGTTTGCTCTTGCAGGCTGTACATAGCAAACCCACAACAAAAACAAATGCCATTAGTTGTACCAGTCGTTTCATTGAGGCTAAGATAGTAGAATCCTCTCAAATTAGAAACAGTTGATTCCAGGATTAGATAATGAGGTATCGATCTCATATTCAGTCGAATACATTATTTAACCAGTTTTTAACAACGTTATTGATTCACCTCACGTACAACTCTACGTAACTTTGCGCGCTGAAGTCGCAGTTGAAACGAATCCATGAAGAATACTCTTCTGAAAATCCTGAGCGCATTTTTTGTTCTATTGACCATCTGGTTTATCCAAGCCAATGCCCATTTGGCGGATGCTTTACCTGCGTTCACCCAGGAAGGATTCTCGACTGAAGACGATTTGATTTCTGCTCCTGAAATTACTGAATACGATTTATTTATTACCGACCATCTCAGTGCAAGCGAACATTTGGACTTGGAGCTGTTCGAAGATGAGACCGAAGAGCGTCACAGGAATCTTCGCAATTGGTTGGTTCAATTATTAGTCACTGCACTTGTAATTAGTGCTGCAGTCCTGGGATATCTCTTCATGCCCTTGAAGCGGGTTAATCCTCTTGGACAATACCTCACCTTTTCTCCCGCATCTTCGCGGACCATTCGATTTCAGGTATTTAGATTGTAAAATTGTTGCTGGTGACTGATTGTAGAGAAATCAGTGCCTAACCCTATGTCGTGTTCTACGACTTAGTAGCTACCTGTTCCTGAAGCGAACAACCCTTTTGAAATTATTTAACCCTCAACCGGCTTATTAAGCCTCAACATCATGAAGAGAAATCTGATCTTTATTGGTCTGGGATTGCTAGTTGCACTCTCTGGCTGTAAATCCGAGCACCATGAGCACCACGAACAATTTCATTTCGTGGCTACCAGTCCGATTAAAATGGACACCTCCTTTACGAAGGAATACGTTTGCCAAATTCATTCCATCCAACACATTGAATTGAGGGCGTTGGAAAAGGGATACCTACAAAATATTTATGTGGATGAAGGCCAGTTTGTAAAGCAAGGCCAAATGATGTTTCAGATCATGCCATTGCTCTACGAGGCAGAATACCACAGGGCAGAAGCCGAGGTGAACTTTGCGGAGATAGAGTATCAAAACACCAAAGCTTTGGCAGACAGCAATATCGTAGCACCAAATGAGCTGGCTATGGCAAAAGCCAAATTCGACAAAGCGAAGGCTGAATTGGAGTTGGCTAAAGTACATCTGGGATTCACTGAAATCAAGGCTCCGTTTGATGGGATTATGGACCGATTTCATGTGAGAAGGGGAAGCTTGATCGATGAAGGTGAACTCTTGTCTACTTTGTCTGACAATAGCAAAATGTGGGTGTATTTCAATGTCCCGGAAGCTGAGTACCTCGATTACATGGCTGATTTGAGGGATGATTCGAATCTGCAGGTACATCTTGAGATGGCCAACGGGAAGTTGTTTGACCAGTCGGGTGTGGTGGAGACCATAGAGGCAGAGTTTAATAATGAAACGGGAAACATATCCTTCAGAGCAACCTTCCCTAACCCCACGGGCTTGTTAAGACATGGGGAAACGGGAAATGTATTGCTGACATCTGCTCTCAGCGATGTTCTGATCATTCCTCAAAAAGCTACGTATGAGGTGCTGGAGAAAAAGTACGTATTCGTAATCGATGAAGAGGGGATTATCCATGCTCGCGAAATTCAGATCGGGGCAGAATTGCCTCATTTATTTCAGGTTACCGCAGGGCTAGCAGCTAACGAAACCATACTTCTGGAAGGTTTGCGCTTGGTGCATGAGAATGAACAAGTTGAATTCGAATTTCTCGATCCGAAAGAGGTGGTGGGCAATCTGAAGTTGTACGCTGAGTAATCACCTTACGAAAAGAATTATCATGTTTAAAAAAATAATACACCGTCCCGTATTGGCTATTGTCATTTCGGTACTTATCGTATTCGTGGGGGTGCTGGCAATCAAACAACTCCCCATTTCACAATTTCCTCAGGTTGCGCCTACCACGGTCAATATTTTCATCGCATATCCGGGTTCCAGTGCTGATGTTCTCGTGAAATCTACACTGATCACTTTGGAAAACTCCATCAATGGTGTTC
Source organism: Flavobacteriales bacterium (assembly GCA_020437755.1). Taxonomy (GTDB): domain Bacteria; phylum Bacteroidota; class Bacteroidia; order Flavobacteriales_D; family Sanyastnellaceae; genus JADFAK01. The sequence continues at coordinate 8,810 of JAGQVX010000103.1, read as the reverse complement.
AGGGAATGCGTTACATGGCCACTGATGCAACCAGCGCCGGTGAGGCCACATTGCGTGTCATTTTTGAACCTGGAACCGATCCCAATCAGGCTGTGATTAGGGTGAAAACTCGTGTGGATCAGGTGATGCCTCTCTTGCCGGAACTGGTTCAAAGGGAAGGGGTAATCATTACTCCTATTCAGCCTAGTATGTTGATGTACGTGAACCTGTATGGGGAGGGGGAAAATTTCGATGAGAAATTCCTATACAATTATGCCAACGTACACATGATCCCTGAAATTAAAAGGGTCAATGGTGTGGCTACTGCCCAAATTTTGGGTAGCCGTCAATATGCAATGAGAGTTTGGCTCAATCCCGACAGGATGAGGGCGTACAATATTTCGGTTGAGGAGGTCATGGAGGCCATGGGCGAACAAAGCATCATTGGTAGGCCTGGTAGAATTGGCCAAAGTTCGGGGATTGAAGCACAATCATTGGAATATGTACTCACCTATGAAGGTCGATTCAACAAATCAGAACAGTATGAAAGCATCATTGTTCGTGCAAACGCTGAAGGTGAAAGCATTACGCTGGGTGATATTGCCGAGGTGGAGTTGGGAAGTGAGTTTTTCGACATTTACTCCAACCTTGATGGTAAACCTTCGGCGGCAATAGTACTGAAGCAGAACTACGGTAGTAATGCGAGTGAAGTAATTGCTCAGGTTAAGGAGAAACTTGTTGAAATGGAAAAGGTCTTCCCTCCGGGTGTGAAGTACCAAATCAGCTACGATGTCTCGCAATTCCTTGACGCATCTTTGGAACAAGTAATTCACACGCTGCGTGATGCCTTCATCCTGGTAGCGCTCGTGGTGTTTATCTTTCTTGGTGATTTCCGATCTACACTGATTCCCATTTTGGCTGTGCCGGTCTCTTTGGTCGGGGCATTCTTTGTCATGCAAATGTTTGGCTTGTCCATTAACCTTGTGACTCTGTTCGCGCTTGTATTGGCCATTGGAATCGTGGTGGACAATGCGATAGTCGTAGTCGAAGCGGTCCATGCCAAGATGGAGGAAACACATGTGAGTCCGTATAAAGCGGTTAAGCAAGTGATGGAAGAGATTAGTGGCGCGATTATCGCAATTACAGCTGTGATGGTGTCAGTCTTCGTGCCTATCTCCTTTATGTCGGGACCTGTAGGTACATTCTATCGGCAGTTTTCCATTACCATGGCGAGTTCTATTGTAATTTCAGCAGTGATTGCATTGACACTTACTCCGGTGCTCTGTGCCATGTTGTTGAAAAACACGTATGGAGCTCCGCGTAAAAAACACCTGCTCAATCGAATGTTAACTGCCTTCAACCGCGGATTTGACAAGACCACCAATAAGTATGTGAAAATCCTGCAGTTTATTGTCAATCGTAAAACGGTGACTTATGGAATATTGATCGCGTTTTGCTTCGGGATTTATCTTGAGAATCAATTCCTCCCCGGCGGATTTATACCGAGTGAAGACCAGGGTACGATCTATGCAATTATTCAAACCCCTCCCGGGGCGACCTTGGAGCGCACCAATGCAGTCTCGCGCGAACTCCAAAAAATTTGCGAAGATGTAGAAGGTGTAGAGTCCGTTTCCTCTCTCGCCGGATATGAAATCATGACCGAAGGTAGGGGTTCCAATGCGGGTACATGTTTGATCAACTTGAAGACGTGGTCAGAGCGTGAACATACCGTCCTCGAGATTATGGAGGAGTTGGAAGAAAGGACTCGAGGCTTGGGAGCAATCGTGGAGTTTTTTGAGCCTCCGGCAATTCCCGGATTCGGATCCTCAGGTGGATTCTCTCTACGATTGCTCGACAAGAATACGACAACCGATTATCAGGACTTCGATCAAATCAACAAGGATTTCATGGAGAGCCTGGAAAAGCGACCGGAACTTACCGGGCTGTTCACCTTCTTCGCGGCAAACTACCCTCAGTACGAACTGGAAATCGATAACAAAGCTGCAATGCAGAAAGGTGTTTCGATTGGCCAGGCGATGGAAAATCTCGATATCTTGATTGGTAGTACTTACGAACAAGGCTTCATTCGATTTGGCAGATTCTTCAAAGTGTATGTACAATCAGCCCCCGAGTTTCGTCGATTGCCATCTGATGTGCTGAACTTGTTCATCAAGAATGAGCATGGAGAAATGGTTCCGTATTCGTCTTTTATGAAATTGAAAAAGACGCAGGGTCCAAATGAAATCACCCGTTACAATATGTACAATTCGGCTGCAATTAGAGGGTTGCCTGCCGATGGATATACTACGGCTGATGCGATTCAGGCCATCAAAGAAACTGCAAAGGAAACATTGCCCAATGGCTATGATATTGCATGGGAAGGGTTATCGTACGATGAGGCCCAACGGGGAAATGAGGCCCTCTATATTTTTATCATCGTGTTGGTTTTCGTGTACCTCGTACTTGCCGCTCAGTATGAAAGTTTCTTGTTGCCACTGGCGGTAATTCTGTCGCTGCCGGTAGGGGTTCTAGGCTCGTTTATAGTGCTACAGGCTATGGGTCTGGCCAATGATATTTATGCTCAGATTGGTTTGATCATGCTTGTGGGATTGCTCGGAAAAAATGCGGTACTGATTGTCGAGTTTGCCGTTCAGAAACGGCGGCATGGTGCAACTATTCTCGAAGCAGCCATTGAAGGTGCCCGTGTACGATTCCGGCCAATCCTCATGACTTCGTTTGCATTCGTGGCCGGATTGATTCCTCTTGTAATGGCTTCCGGAGCAGGTGCAATTGGAAATAGAACCATTGGTGCTTCTGCCCTCGGCGGTATGTTGTTCGGGACTTTGTTTGGTGTATTGGTAATTCCCGGGTTGTACTACATCTTCGGTAAACTGGCCGACGGTCGAAAACTATTGAAAGATGAATACGATAGCCCACTAAGTGAACAAGAAGATTGATATGAAAAAGTACGGAATATACGCGATCTCATTTGCCTTTATGGCGCTTGCTTTTACGGCTTGTAAGGCACCCGATGGAATTCGTTCGGAAGCCAATACGGATGTACCGGCAAGCTATACAGCAAATGAAGATACGGCCAGTATTGAATTGGCGGCCTGGAAGGCGATTTATACTGATCCATGGCTTTGTGCCCTGATTGACACCGCGTTGAGCAATAATCAGGAACTCAATATTATGCTTCAGGAGATAGAAGTTGCGCGCAATGAAGCTCGCGCCCGACAAGGAGAGTACCTTCCTTTTCTCGATGTGAAAGCCGGAGGAGGAACGGAGAAAGTGGGACGCTACACCAGTCAGGGAGCCAACGATGCCAATACCGAAATTTCACCGGGGATAGAAACCCCCGAGCCGCTTGGAGACCTCTCTATTGGTGCATATGCTACCTGGGAAATCGACGTGTGGAAGAAGTTGCGCAACGCTCGTAAGTCGGCTGTGATGCGCTACTTGGGTACCATTGAAGGCAAGAACTTCATGGTAACCAACCTCATCTCAGAAATTGCGAATTCCTATTATGAGTTGCTGGCGCTCGACAATGAATTGGCCATTGTAAACCGGAATATTGAAATTCAGACGGATGCCTTTGAGATTGTCAAGCTGCAGAAACAAGCGGCTCGTGTTACAGAGTTGGCCGTGAAGCGATTTGAAGCGCAGGTGCTCAAAACACGCGGACTGAAGTATGAGATTCTCCAGGAAATCATCGAAACGGAGAACCGCATTAATTTCCTCGTGGGTCGCTTCCCACAGCCTGTATTGCGCAATCCCGACGGCTTTGCAGAATTGATGCCTCAGGATATTCAGTCGGGTATTCCTTCGCAGCTCCTTCAAAATCGTCCTGACATTCGTGAGGCGGAAATGAATATGGCATCCGCCAAATTGGATGTCAAAGTTGCTCGCGCGAAGTTCTTTCCGACAATCGGTATTACCGCCGGTATCGGATACCAGGCATTCGATCCCAAATATTTGATCAAGACGCCCCAGTCGCTGATGTACTCCATTGCAGGTGATTTGGCCGCTCCGTTGATCAACCGAAAGGCCATAAAGGCGGAGTACTACAGTGCCAATGCACGTCAAATGCAGGCTATTTTCACCTATGAGCAGGCCATCTTGAAGGCGTACATCGAAGTGGTGAACCAAATGGCCCGGGTTGGAAACCTCAGACAAAGCTTCGACCTGAAGACGCAGGAGGTGGCAGCATTGACTCAATCAATCGACATCTCCAACGACTTGTTCAAATCGGCTCGTGCCGACTATATGGAAGTGCTTCTCACCCAGCGCGACGCGCTCGAGTCGAGATTCGAACTGATCGAAATCAAGATGCAGCAAATGAATGCAATGGTTAACATTTACAAAGCCCTTGGCGGGGGCTGGAAGTAATTAAGCCGGGTACCTCATCTGGTTTAATGTGAGGTAGTTGTTCTAAAAGAGGAAAGCCATCCGTTTAACCGCGGATGGCTTCTTTTTTAGATAACCATGCGCATTGGAGGGCTATGTCAGACTTGATGTGAAACCAAGTCGCGCCCTTATTTATTTCTCTGTTTTGTCCGCTTCAATTCCATCGAAATCTTCACCTTTGCGGCCATGAATTACTTGTCGGTAGAGAACCTTTCCAAATCTTTCGGAGAACGCATCCTCTTCCAAAACTTATCGTTTGGAATCAGCAAGGGACAGAAGATTGCGCTTGTAGCCAGGAATGGAACCGGCAAAAGTACCCTGTTTAATGTTCTGGCGGGCACCGATACAGCCGATGAAGGTTCAGTGGTGTTCAACAACGATGTGCGCCTGTCCATGTTGGCTCAACATCATGGCTTGGATGAAGAGCTCAACGTGTTGGAGAACTTGTTTGCCGGCAACAACGATATGCTAACCGCTATTCGTCAGTACGAAGCAGCGCTTGCATCTCACGCCAGTCCGGAAGTGTTTCAAAAGGCTTGCGATGCTATGGATCACGCCGGTGCATGGGATTACGAAGCACGCTCGAAAGAGATTCTCGGGAAGCTGGGAATCCACGACCTGGAACAGTCGGTTAATACCTTGTCGGGTGGACAAAAGCGACGCATAGCACTTGCCCGTGTCTTGATCGAAGAACCTGATTTTGTTTTTCTCGACGAGCCCACCAACCATTTGGATCTCGATATGATAGAGTGGTTGGAGACCTATTTGGCGCAGTCCAATATCACTATTTTCATGATTACGCACGACCGCTACTTTTTGGAGGTAATTTGCGATGAGATTTTTGAGTTGGACGACAGGCAATTGTACCGGTACAAGGGAAATTACTCGTATTTCCTGGAGAAAAAGGCCGAACGTGAAGAGCTGGAATTTGCCTCCCGTGAAAAAGCCCGCAATCTGCTTCGCAGGGAGCTGGTTTGGATGCGCAGTACACCAAAAGCACGTACGGGAAAATCTAAATACCGCAAGGAGCAATTCGCTACGGTAAAGGAGAACGCCCGCAAGCAACTGGAAGAAGATGAGCTTCGACTGGAGATCAATATTCAGCGCCTGGGGGGAAAAATCATCGAATTCCACCGCGTGAAGATGGGCTATGACAACCTCACCATTCTCAATGGGTTTGATTATGTGTTTCGCTCGGGTGAGCGTGTAGCTATTGCGGGTAGAAATGGCACGGGAAAAACCACCATTTTGAACCTGATCACCGGACAAACCGAACCTGACGGAGGGAAGATAGTGATTGGAGATACAGTAGTTTTTGGTTACTACAGTCAGAAGGGTCTAAACGTAAAACCCGGTCAACGGGTGTTGGAGGTTGTGCGTGAGATAGCGGATGTTATTCCCCTCAAAAACGGGAAGAAAATCACGGCCGAACAAATGCTGGAGCGCTTCCTTTTTCCCCGATCCACTCACCGCGACCTGGTAGAAAAGCTGAGTGGGGGAGAGCAGAAGCGATTGCACCTGTTGTGTGTGTTGATGTCCAATCCCAATGTGCTCATTCTCGATGAGCCCACCAATGACCTGGATGTGTTCACCCTGGCAGTGTTGGAAGAATACCTGTTGCAGTTTCCCGGTGTCCTGATCGTTGTGAGTCACGACCGATTCCTCATGGATAAATTGTGCGACCATATACTGGCACTGGACGGATTGGGAAATGTAAGCGACATCACAGGCAACTACAGTGAGTGGCGCATGGAGCAGGTAGCCATTGCCCGCGAGGAACGACGGGGAACACAGGAAAAGAAAGAGGTGACCCGAGAAAAAGTGGATCAGCCCAAAACCAAATTATCTTTCAAGGAGAAGTTTGAATTTGAACAGCTGGAAAAGGAAATCCCCCAATTGTCCCAACAAAAGGAGGAGTTGTCCCTTCAATTAAATTCCGGCGAAATTGCGGATCATACCGAACTTTCACGCCTCGCAGAGGAATTGGGCAGAATTACTGATGAGCTGGATATGAAAGAAATGCGCTGGCTTGAACTATCGGAGTTTATGTGATTTTGTACGTTGCCATGGAATCGCTTTAATCACTGAACTGCGATTGAATGGTCAGTCGCTTGGACACGTAAGTATCGTTCATAGGAATGTGCAGCAAGTATACTCCGTTGCCCAAAGCTGATAAATCCAGAGAGTAGTTTCCTTCAAATCCCGCCGGAATCGTCTTTCGGGTAATCAAAGTGCCCGTGAGGGAGTAAATTTCCAAAACTCCCGATGTTTCCATGCGTGGCAGGACCAGTTGAACCAAACCTTCACTTGGATTGGGGTATGCATTAAAATCAAACCCTGCTTCTTCTTGTGATTGGACATCCAGCGCTACTTCATTTTCGGTTACTTCATCAGGAACAGATTCATCCAAATCTTCAACCATACCTTCACTGCACATGGTATTGGGTGCCAGTTCGCCAGTGTCTACAGAAGTTATTGCCCAGTCTTCTGCCACCGCTTCGATGACGTACCATTCGGAAGCGAATTCCTCAAGGATAAATGCACCTTCGTAGACTTCAAAGTCGGGCGACCCGGTTCGATTACACGGACTATCGCCGCGCTCGTTGGTTTTGATCAGTATTCCGTCCGAAAAACTTTCGGTAAAACTACGGCTGTAACCGGTGAGCAAGAATCCATCGTCATGGGTAATGATCGTGCTGTTGACCACATCCTTGTCGTTGCCGCCAAACAAGTTGATCCAGGGAATACTCCCATCAGGAAGAAATTGGAGCAGCATAATATCCAAGCCACCAGCCCCATAACTTGAACTGAGTCCGCTAAGGACAATGGATTCATCCGCGGTAACGGCCACGTCGAGCACATGCTCAAAGCTTTGAGCACCAAACTGATACTGCCATTCTATATTGAGATTTACATCGAGCATGATGACAAATCCATCCATCAACCCCAATGAGAGGTTGTTGGTTTCACCTACCACGAGGTAGCCATCCCCATAGGGTGCAAATCCGTGTATAAAATCATGATCCTCCCCGCCAGACATGTGTGTGCTATGTAAGAGTTCTCCGGCGGATGAAACCACACCAAGAAATGACGTCATACTCCCGGTGGAAGTGGGAATAAATGAAAAGGTGAACAGGATGTTTCCTTCGGGTGTCACCCTCAGGGATTTCCCGTAAGCGTCGGTGTCTGCACCTAAACCACGGGTCCATTCAATAGCGCCGCTTGCATCGCATTTCATGAGTATGCAATCGCGGGTGTTCGTGGGGGAGAAAGATTTAGTATATCCAAACAGCACAAAGCCGCCGTCGGGTGTAGCTGCGATTTTTTCGGCGGCATCGTAACCAAATTCACCAATAGATTTGGCGAATGCCACAGAACCATCAGGAAGAAAAGAGACCACGGTAATGTCGCAGTCGCTGCCGTTGTTGAAGAGGGTGTAGCCGGCGGCAAATACGGTACCGTCTTCGCTCATGGTGACGTCCATCAAATCCTCGTACCCATTTTCAGAGGTGTAGACCCGCTGCCACAACAAGTCTCCTATGACATTGGACCGACTTACAAGGCAACTTCCCCCGGCGTTTCCGTATCCCGAGGTGGTTCCGCAACTCAAGATCGACTTATCGGGGAGTTGCACCGATTGATGGAGGTTTTGTGAATTCAGGTCTCCAAGTCCGGCCTGGAATTCCTGTGCATAGAGCGTTGAGCAGGACAGGCCCAACATCAGTGCGGTAATGTAGTTTTTCATGACTATAGTTTATCTGTGAATGAATGATTTCCCAGCGGGAATGTGCAATGTGACTGAGATGTTCTACGCCTGCAGAGGGCCTCGAGCTGCAAGGGAACAGGCGATATTGCTATGCGAATTATCGCTGACCGTTGTAGGATCATTCTGATAGCCAGGGTTTACTACTTTTGTGGAGTTCCACAGGGACAACTGCATGGGAAATACACGTACATCCAACATCTTCTTCGGGGTAGTGCTCGTTTTGGCTTTTTCGTTTGCGGCCATGAAATTCGCTTTGCCCATACTGGTTGCGCTCCTTGTTCTGGTAGGGGTTGCGCGATTGTCGTGGCGGAGACCTCCCTTTGCTCTGGTGATGTTGGGGGTGCTGTACCTTATGTATGTTATCGGGCTCCTGGGTTCGGAAGACGTTCAGGCATCCGCCAAATTTTTAGAGTACAAGGCTTCGCTTTTGGTCTTCCCGCTTCTGTTTGCGCTAGCGCCGCGCCATTCGGCAAATGGGGAATTACGTGTGATGATGAGCTTTACCTTGGGATGTCTGGTGTTCGATTTATTTGCCCTCGGAAATGGTTTGGCGGATGCCATAGAAACCGGCAACTGGGGCGAATTGGGATATAAAAAGCTGGCCATCATCTTTCATCCTACTTACCTCTCCATTTACAATGCTTTTGCATGGTCGTGG
>JAGQVX010000102.1 GCA_020437755.1 Flavobacteriales bacterium | reverse complement strand
CGCCATTGTCTTTTTTAAACTCGCCGGTAAACTCGTTCACCCCTTCGTCATTGCGGTCAAACCCGGCTTCCATGTAAAAATTGTCTATCCCTGCGGCCACGTTAAAAGGCTCGTCATTGAGCATTCCCGAACCCCGCAAATCAGGTAAAGCCGACAGCGGTTTTTCGATGGGAGTCTTCTTGCATCCTACGGCAAGAACCACAATCAACGCTATGTATACAATCCTCTTCATGTTCAGTACACGTTAAATCTTACGTTAACCGCAAGCCTCGTGTTTCGGTCTTTCGTATTGTTGTTGAACAGTCCGCTTCCATCCAAAGTCACATCGTTGAGTCCGAATTGGTAATTCAATCCCAGGGAAATGTTTGGAGTGACGTAGTAATGATAACTTCCCAGCGCATATCCACTCACCGGCGCAAATCCATCGGGGATATTGTCGGCTTCAAACTGGGAAACTTCTGTTTTCTTCAACGGATTCTCTTCCTGCACCGTCACGGTATTATTGGCCGCCAAGAGGTACTCAATCCCCAGTCCGGCATTAAACATATGCCTGCTGCCCAGTCGATAGCCCACACTCACGGGAACCGACAAGTAATGCAGTTTCGTGGTGTTGTAGTTGAAGGTGCGCGTGCTTTGTGCAAAGTCAAATGCTTCCTGAACCACCACACGATCGCGAAGAATTCCGCTTACCGAGAAATATTCAAATCCTACCCGCACGTTCATGCGCCGACGGAAATTGTAGTCGGCCCCAATTCCGGCCACCGGATCAGAACCGATGTTCTGCTTCCGGGAGCCGTAGTGGGTCAGGATGCTTGTACCAAGCATTACCTGTACATTGAACTGTTGCAATGGCAGTAGTAGTTTACGTGGTTTGAGATTTACAATTACACCTTGCGGTTTCCTGATTTCGTTTTCCTGTGCGAGCAACACCCATGGCTTGGGAACCATCAGTGCCAGCTCCTGCCCGTTCAAATCCGCCACACGTGGCATCGTCAATCGGGCAGGAGTGCCTGAATTTTGCGACTGTCCGGAGACAGCCTCATCTAGTTTAATGTTGAGCGGAATAGGACTCTGCTGCTGAGCAGTAGAATGTTCTTCCGTCGAGGTATGAACAGTTGTTCTAAGGTGTTCGTAATGAATATGTTGATCGCTGTTTTCAGTTTCTTCTCCGGTTTCATTTAAGCTCACGGTGTGGGTCAATAAGGTGGCATTCGCCAAATGGTCTTCTTCACCATTTGCCGTATGGCTCATTTCCCCGCCATCATACACCACCGCCCCTTCTGCATGGTCATTCCCCGCATCCACTTCGGTACCGCCCAATGTCAGGGCCACTCCTTCATCTCCCCCATCCCCGGCCACAGACTGCTCAGAGAAGCCTGATCCAATTCCTTTCACGGCAGTTGCATGCAACACATCTTCCTGAGCAATGAGCTTCATGCCTTCATGGTGTGAGCTACGCACAAGCGCCACAGTAGTAATCACGGCAAGCAAAACGACTGCCGCTGCAGCATAAAGCTTACGACGAAACACCACCTTGTCGTGGGCCTCAATCATAGCCAACGCAGAATCCCAATACGCTGCCTTATATTCTAATCCGGCGGGTATGGGCTCCTCAGCTCCTTTTCGATATGGTTTACGAAGCTCGCTCATTCAGCTGGTCTGCCTGGACAGACTCTTTAATCATTTCTCTTATTTTCTTCTTGGCCACCGAGTAATGCCACATCGATGTGCCTTCGCTAATGTTCAACAAACTCGCAATCTCATGGTGCTTGTAACCGTCGATTGCGTACAAATTGAAGACCTTGGATGTGACGGGAGGAAGGAAACCCATTTTTGATTTAATGAGGTCCAACATCTCTTCCTGACTGTCGCTAAGGGTCTTCTCTTGCGGCTGCATCTGCGCCATTTCCTCACGGGCCTTGAGCTCGATGCTCTCCTTGTACTGGCGCACTTTGCGGTATTCATCAATTATGGTATTGATCATCACTCGCCGACACCACAGCTCGAAAGGAACCTTGGTCTTGTACTTATCGAGGTTCACAATAATCTTCAAAAAACCCTGATTGAAGTACTCAACAGCCTGCTCGCGCGAAGTGGCATATCGCCAACATACAGGTATCAAAACATTATAACACCGCTCATGGAGCTCGTTCTGTGCACGACGATCTTTCTTCAGGCACTTACGAATCAATATTGGATCATACTCCAGCACCGGTGTTACTTAGCTTTGGTTTTGGTGAGAAGCTGAGTCCGGAAGTCTTTCAACTTCCGGATCAACCTCTGCAATGGTTTTACTTTACTAATAAACCTGTTACCTCGTTACTGCGTACCGCAATCCCGAGGATTTTTCACGCTTTCAATACTGTACACGTCGTTGAGGTTCAAATCCTTGGGTGTAACATGAAAAATTTTTTAAAAAAATTCGTATCGACTGATTTACAGTCGGTTACAAATTTATTTAAACGGATAAAAATACAACGAAATAGTGAGATTGCTTCCATTGGAGTGGTGCAGAATGAAACTTGGCAACCATACGGCCCTTCCATTTGGCACATGCCTACTCTTCTACCCACACGCGGGTACCCTCGGAACAGTTGCGGCAAATATCAATTTGATCACGGCCCTTGAGGAGCTTTTCACGAAACTGACGGTAGGTCGAGCCGCGCCATATTTCAGCGAAAGGCCTCACAAAAGCATTGCCCATGCGATGCGTGGCGTCCTTGTCGAAACAGCACGGAACCACGAGTCCGTCCCAGGTCACCACGCATGAACTCCACATCCGCCAGCACTGATTAATCAATTGGTTCTTGACTTCCCACGTTCCATCCTTTTTTCGGCGGTACCTGCTGTAGCCATCAACGGTAGGAATGAGCTCATTGCCATGTTCGTAGTCATACACCTGAGCTGTTTTGAACCGCACCTCATCCACCCCTATCTCGCTGCCCAATTGTTTGATCTCCTCCACCTGGTGTTCGTTGGGTCTGACAATCAAGAATTGAAAAATGACGTGTGGTGTGGGAGAGTTTAGTGCCTTTTTCCACTTGATAACATTTCGCGCACCTTCCAGCACTTTATCCAGATCGCCATGCACGCGGTATTGTTCATACACTTCCTGGGTGGTCCCGTCAACGGAAATGATCAACCGGTCCAACCCCGACTCGACCGTCTCCCTGGCCTTGGCATCGGTGAGAAAATGCGCATTGGTAGAAGTAGCCGTGTACAAATTTCGCCCGGAAGCCATGCGCACCAAATCCAAAAAATCAGGATGAATAAAGGGCTCTCCCTGAAAGTAGAAGGTCATATAAAGCGCCTTTCGATGCACATTGGCGAGCAGTTTTTCAAAAGCTGCCTTTTTCAAATTGCCAGTATCGCGGGTGAACTTTTTCAATCCGGAAGGACATTCCGGGCACCCCAAATTGCAAGCTGTAGTGGGTTCAATTGCCACGCTCACCGGCTGTCCCCACAGCAGGGGCTTCCCAATCCAGCGACTTACATGAAAACTCAATCCAATTGCTACACCATTCCACGTGCGCAAAACCGTAAGTTTTCGCAACAAATTGCGGGTATCATTGGAAAAAAGAGCCATTGGACAAAGGTAGTCAATGAATGTATTGGGTGTGAGTACCGGAGTCAGGATCTCATGGGAGGAAATGCGTTTGGGTGATTTACAAGAAGTCGGCATCGCAACGAGGATGAATCGATTGGCACGCAGTATCTTTGCCCCATGATTTCCATTGGCGATACCCTCATTTCAACCGAGCTGTTTGAAAAACGCTTTGTGTGCGACCTGAAAGCATGCAAGGGACAATGTTGTATTGACGGTGAGTCGGGGGCTCCACTTGACCAGGATGAGTTGGAGAAGCTCGATGAAGTGTACGATGAGGTAAAGCCTTTTATGCGACCGGAAGGCATAGCCGCAATTGAAGAATCGGGCCTTTATGAGATCGATGCCGACGGAGATTTTGTGACTCCGCTTGTAAACGGTGGCGAATGCGCGTATGTGGTTTTCGACGCTGATGGAACAGCCAAATGTGCTATTGAACGGGCATGGCTCGAGGGGAAAACACAATGGCAAAAGCCCATTTCCTGTCACCTCTATCCCATACGGATCAATAAGCTAACTGAATTTGAAGCACTCAACTACCACCGCTGGCCAATATGTGACCCGGCATGCAAACTGGGTGCCTCGCTCGATGTGGAAGTATTTCGGTTTTTGAAGCAGCCCCTCATACGCAAGTACGGCTCCGATTGGTATGCCGAACTGGAACAGGCTTATATACTGTATCAGGACTATAAAAAGGACAAGCGCTGAACGAGCCGGCACGGAGTGGCGGCCCTACCATTTGCCGAATGGCTGAGCGTTGATCATACCTAACTGCAACTGGTAGAAAACAAACCGAGAAAGAGCAATAAATCGGTAGTGTTGACCACTTCATCACCATTGAGGTCAGAAGGGCAGTCGACCTCGCAGCCAATGTTGCCTAGCAACAACAGCAAGTCGGCAGTATCAATGACCCCATCCGAATTGAAATCACCATCGCAGGGCGGTCCGGCATTGAAGAAACAGTTCTCGTAAAACACCACATAATAAGGCGCCGAGTACGTATCGAGGGAAAAAACCAAATCGTCATCCCCGTCGTTGTCGAAGTCTAGCGTGTTAATTGCCATAACCCGCGTAAACGGCCACTCCTGAAAAATCCCAAACTGTCCATTTCCCGAACCCGGGAATACCGACATGGTCGTCCCGTCGCGATTGGCCGTGGCTAAGTCTACAAAACCATCGTGATTGTAGTCGCCTGAAGTCAGTGCGAGGGGCTGCTGTGGAGTGGGGAAAAGCATGGCACCTTGAAACGTACCGTCGCCATTTCCCAGACAAACCGACAGGAAATCGTTTTCATCATGAACCGTGACGAGGTCCTCATGGCCATCGGCATTAACGTCGGCCACAATGACGTCGTATGGCTGAAAATTGGTATTCACGTTGGGCATAGCATCGAGGGTGGCTCCTACTTCACCCAGGAAAATGGTTAAGTGCCACTGACTGCTATTGGAAACCACAAAATCGTGAATCCCATCCTCGTTAAAATCTCCTTTGGCGATATGTTTTGGTGCCAAGCCCGTACTGTACGAAAAGCCGCTTATAAACGAACCGCTGCCGTTGTTGAGGTACAATCTCACATCGGCTGCCTGATCACGCGTAACGACTAAATCCAAATCACCATCTCCGTCGAGGTCATCGGTTGCGATGTCCCAGGGACGAGAGCCCACAAAAATGTCAACTGCATCCTGAAAGGTTCCATCTCCATTGGCTAACAGTATGGCCAGGCCGTTGTCCACACCATCGGGAGCCGTGCCAACCATGTCCAGCCAACCTTCGTTGTTGAAATCGGCCAGGGCCAGGTGCTGTGCATATTCTCCTATCGCATAGCTCGATGAAAAACTATAGCCACCGCCGGGCTCAGCGAAGTATACCACTGAGTTGTCGCTGTACGGGTTTACCCCCACAAAATCGGTGAGACCATCTTGATTCACATCAGCGAAATAATTCTCCTCTGTGCGAGCCGACAACAAAGTACTATCGCAGAACACTGCTGTTTCCATGACATAAATGGTATCGCTCGCTGTGCATCCAATGGCGTCCTGTATCACACCCCAGTACCAGCCTGCGGCAAGGTTATTCTGCGATAGTTCGCTACCGCTAGCTCCATTGCTCCAGGATATTTCGTACGGTTCTGTGCCGTTGATGGGTGTTGCTGTGATGACTCCGGTACTTTCTCCCTGATCGGCCAGGGCATCCATGTGCAATTCCACAGCAAAGTTGCACGTAGGATCCACAATTTCAACACTGCCGCTGAGCGTGCAACCCCCGGCATCCTCAACAGAAACCGAATACACACCGGCCGATAGTCCGATGGCGGTCTCTGTAGTTTGCATTAGCGGATCATCCCAAATCACGTCGTAGGGAGGTGTACCGCCTGTAATCGTTACGGTAGCTGTACCCTCGTCACCATTAATGGTAGTTGTGTTGGTGCTGGTAAGTCCTATGGTAGGGCAAAGCGCGTTGAGAAAAATGTACACGGCCCCACCACTCAGTCGGCTGACAATCAGCAAATCTACTGCACCATCCATGTTCATGTCGGCATGCGCTGCCTGAACGGGCGCGTTGCCCGCCGCGAAGGTAACGGCTGCATTGAGGGTACCATCTCCGTTTCCGGTGAGGATCGAAACGGCATCGGCGGTTTCACAGGCTACCGCAACGTCCAGATTGCCGTCCAAATCAAGATCTACCACAGTCATTCCTTTGGGTGCTTCGCCCACCGCGTACACAACGGCTGCTCCAAAGGTGCCATCGCCATTACCCGCTAAAAAAGACAGCGTGTTGGAAAAGGAGTTACTCGTGAGTGCGTCATGGTATCCGTCGCCATTCATATCTACCAGGGACACGTACTCGGGCACGTCTCCCGATACCGGAAAGCTGGTAATATCTCCAAAAGTCCCATCTCCCAAACCCAGAAAAACACCAATTTCATCATCGTTTCGATTGGACACAACTAAGTCCAGATTACCATCGCCATCTAAGTCGGCCGCAGCCATTCCCTGTGGTCGATCTCCTCCAAAACTAATGAGGGGAACCTGGAATGTGCCGTCGCCATTTCCCAGATAAACCGCTTTTTGATCCCACACATCTATCGAAACCGCCAAATCGAGATGACCGTCATTGTTCAAATCGGCGGCACTTATCCCCAGCGGTGTGTTTCCCGCGGTGTACGTTGTGGAGGCAAACCCTCCATTTTGATCATTGATCAACACCGTCAAATCATCTCCGCTTGAGGCTGTTGCCGCTATGTCCGGAAATCCATCTTCGTTGAAATCTGCCGACACCAGCCGTTTGGGCGAATCCCCGGTAGGATATGCAGAAGGGGCGGCGAAGGTAAGTCCGCCCAATCCCGAAAACACCGAAACATCATCGGAGGTATTTCCTACGGTAATGAGATCGAGGATATCATCGGCATTCACATGCGCCACGCTCAAATCATATGCTCCAAATGGTGCACTCACAATGACCGGAGACTGTAAATCCACCTGAGCCTGTATTTGGAGCATTAAAAGGGTAATGAGGAGTGTCAGCGACTGTTTCAGATCAATCTGCATGATGTAGAAATTGATGGCTATCCCACAAATTTACGACTAATCGGCCGTTTTCACCCATAAACACCACTCGATCAACAACTAATAGCCCACTAATCATGAAAACAAAACCACTCAAAATCCGGCGATAAACTTTTTTCCATTTCCTGACAAACCTCATTGTCTGACGAGTCTACCTGTCCCATTTTTGTATTGCTGTTCAGCCCGAACCTTGGCTAACAGTCAAAAAGAAAGTAACGTTGTGTGGTTAAATGAAGGGCGTTCATTTTTGGTTAAAACCGAAAATTGGACGCCCTTTTCCTTTTGGGGGGGTTGTTCTATTCCCAAGTAGAGTTCACATCTCAAGGTGCCAGCCCTTCCCTAATTATTTTGTGTAGCACAGTCAATAAAGAAAGTAACGTTGTGTGGTGAACCTCATAGCTGTTGGTGGTTGCGTAGCGAAGAGAGGCAATGCTGGTCAGATGCGGCAAGCGCAGGCCTGAGTACTGAAGCCGTAGCCTGCGCTACGGTGAAGCACGCAAGGGCGAGCATTGGCGAAGATGGCTAGCAGTGTCGCTCTGCAGTAGCAACTGCCAACAGATAGGAGGTTACATGAAGGGCGTTCATTTTTGGTTAAAACCGAAAATTGGACGCCCTTTTCCTTTGGGGCAAGCTACTTCCCCACAAATTCCTCATTCGACCAAGGTTGGTCTCCTGTCAATACCCAATCCTTCCTCGCACCCGTTCAATCACCTCGCGAGCAACGGCTCTTGCCTTTTCCGCTCCCTTCGCCAGTTCATCGTCCAACTCGGAACGGTGATTCATGTAATGCTCAAATTTCTCACGTTCAGTCGCAAATCGACCTACAAGGGCGTCGAGCAAATCCTTCTTCGCATGGCCCCACCCATAACCGCCTGCACGCAATTTGCTGAATACCGCATCAACTTCTTCCTTATTGGCAACGAGTTTATACAAATCACAAACAACCGCGCCATCCGGATTTTTCGGGTCTTCAAGAGGAGTAGCATCGGTAATGATTTTCTTGTTGATTTCCTTTTTCAACTCCTTTTCACTCATGAAAATATTGAGTGTATTGCCACGCGACTTGCTCATCTTTTCACCATCTGTTCCCGGCACCAGCATGGCATGTTCCTGGGTCATGGCCTGTGGTTCAACCAGTGTTTCTCCCATAAGATGATTGAAAGAACCCGCCACACGACGAGTCATCTCAAGATGCTGAAGCTGATCCTTACCAACAGGTACATACTCCGCATCATACAGAAGAATATCGGCCGCCATGAGCATGGGGTACATAAACAATCCGGCATTTACATCTTCCAGCCGGTCGGCTTTATCTTTAAAAGAATGTGCTAATTGAAGCCGTTGATAGGGGAAAAAGCAGCTCAGGTACCACGCCAATTCTGCGGTTTCCGGAACATCGCTTTGGCGGTAGAACACTGTTTTGTCGGTGTCCAAACCACACGCCAGCCAGGCAGCCGCCACTGCGTAGGTGTTTTCTCGGATCTGCTCCCCGTCTTTAATCTGCGTGAGCGAATGCATATCCGCAATAAAAAGAAAGGATTCATTTTCCGGATTCTTCGACATTTCTATCGCCGGAATGATCGCGCCCAGCAAATTACCGAGGTGCGGCGTATTGGTACTTTGGATTCCTGTGAGTATTCGAGCCATGCTTATTGTTTGCATCGCAAAAATAGAAACGCAACTTCAATTTGCCATTGCCATACGCCACTAAAGCGTGTTGATCTCGCCAATTCGGTAGTTTTCCTTATTGATTGAGGTGTTATGGCATTCGCCAAATGGATAACCGAATGCCAATTCAAATGACTACATGCCGCAACCGACATAGAAAATTACCCGCGCGATGTCCAACATGGATATTGACTCTCACCAACAATCAAGCTATTGCTGCAAGGCTTAAAATTTCTCAAGTCAACAAAGTGAGGACTTCATCACTTGTAGAAACGTGAAATTGATAATTTTGCCGACCTTATTGTTTCGATGTCCAAATTGCTGATACCCATATATGTGATCTACAAGCTGTGGATTGGTTTGATCTTTTGGACTACCATGATCATCCTGTATCCTGCGTTTTGGATATTGCTCCAACGCAAGCGTTGGTTTGGGCCTGCTTTTCGTCTCAAACGGTTCTGGTCCCGACTGTTTCAAATGCTGCTCTTCACCCCGGTAAAGCCCACCTTCCGTGCCACTTTGCCGCCACCTCCGTATATTATAGCCAGCAATCACAGTTCGTATCTCGACACGGTTTTCGCGTATAGCGTCTTTAGCGATTACTTCCTGTTTGTGGGCAAGGAAGAACTACTCAAATGGCCACTTTTCGGCACCTTCTTCAGGTATCAGGACATCCCCGTATCGCGCGAAAACAGCAGGGCAGCCTGGCAATCCATGGAAAAAGCGCGCGAGGCCATTCAACGTGGCGAATGCATAGCCATTTATCCCGAAGGAACCGTGCCACCCAACAGTCCGCGCCTGGGCAATTTTAAAAATGGTGCATTTCGTTTGGCCATTCAGGAACAAATTCCCATCGTTCCAGTCACCTGGCAAACCAACTACCGCATAATGTTTGACCCCACGGCTATTTTCAGTCCTTCCCTTCCCCGCGCCTCCAGGGTAGTCATTCACGAGGCCATTTCAACCAAAGGTCTCGATGAAGCCGATATGTCGGCATTGCGGTGGAACGTATTCCGGACGATTGAGTCAGAAATTCCTGCGCATTATCGAAGGGATTGATTGGGTTAGGAGGATGGTTATTGTGGATCTTGGGGCAATTACACGATAGGTGATACCGGAGGAAATGCGTAAACCAAGAAAGATTGAGTACCACCTCGTTTGACAATATCACATGAGGAAATGTTTCAACTGCACTTAACTACGACGAAGAACAGCAAGAAGTAGTTAAATCTAATTAGCTGTTACCAATAGAATTCCCCCGAAATCCGCCACAAAAAAAGGGAACCGAATAATCGATTCCCCCAATGTCTATTTCAACTCCTGGTTAGCAATACTCGTCGTATGCCATCTTTAGATTGTCTGCAATCATGTCTGCCGTCCGTCCCTCAATGTGGTGACGCTCAATCATGTGCATTAGGCGACCATCCTTAAACAATGCAATACTTGGAGATGAAGGCGGATAAGGAAGCATATACTTTCGGGCGCGTTCAACTGCCTCCCGGTCAACGCCGGCAAAGGCCGTAGTTAACTTGGCCGGCAACTTGCCGTGGTCAAGCGAGTGAAGTACTCCCGGACGCATCGATCCGGCGGCACAACCACATACCGAGTTCACCACTACCAATACTGTTCCGGTTGAGTTAATCGCCGCATCAACAGAAGCTTCGTCGAGCAACTCTTCAAATCCTTTCGCTACAAGCTCTCCTTTCATGGGAGCTACTATTTCCGGTGGATACATGTGTTTCTGATTTAAATGAGACGCGAAGGTACAACACAACCCCGAAGCCGCTTGTTCCCAATCTCCTAAAAAATGTGATTCTCAATCTACTCCACCGACGCGAAAGAGGCAGGTTCAATGCCCAACAACGCGTCAATCATATCTGTCAAGTCGCTTCCACTCGACGGACGAGGAGCATCGGCCGATACAATGTTGCCATCCTGGTCGATTAACAAAAATCGAGGTATGCCTTCTATTTTGTAGTCTGTACATATATCCGACTTCCATGCTTTATCGGCCAACAACTGCGTTCCTCCCAACTCGTTTTCCTCAACAGAACGCAACCAGGCATCCGCATCTTCATCGATACTTACACTCACAAAAGCCACGTCAAATCCGTGGTAATCATGTTCCAAATCCTTTAAGTACGGAATCTCCCTCCTGCAGGGTCCGCACCACGAGGCCCACACATCCACATACACAACTTTACCCTTGAAATCGGCCACACTGTGTGCATTACCATTCGCGTCGTTGTAGCTGAACACAGGCGCCGGATTCCCCTTCCACAATTGCTTCCAGGCATCCACCTCTGCTGTTATTTCGGCAATACAGTCGGGATCTTTGCAGCACTTGGTAAAATGTGCCAATACTTCGGTAAGGTCCTGCGCTCCGTAAAAAGACACGGCATCGAGCATTGTGGCATGCAATAGCCGGTCCTTTAACCGCTGATCGGTAAATACTTCAGTAATACAGTCCAACTTCAAATTGGTAAACGCAAGATCCCCTTCATACGTGCCGTCATCCATTCGGTCATGCGCCAAATGATTCACATGTGTATCCGCATAGCGACGGTAAGTCTCATTGTGCAACATACCCGGGTTCTCCAACTGAAGATCACGTGTGAACGCATAGTACTCGTCGGGCATCTCCACCATTTCAACATCCTGATAGTAAGCGGCTGCATCTTCATATTCATAAAGTGCTATTCCGCGCTCATAATTAATGGCCAACTGCTCTTCGGAAATAAAATCTTCGGGCAACCCATGTTTCAGTTCACTGCGCTTGAGAAAATCCAGTCGAACTTGTGTCATGGAATCAACCAGCTCTTCGTATGTCCCTGCGTCCAGTTGAAATCGGGCAGCGTAAGACCGCTTGATGTCCATTTGCTCGTCCAGCAAATACTTGCCAATCAAATAGTTATTGATTCCTGCACTGCTTCCCATAAATTGAAGCGATTCGTCAAACTGCGTTGGATCGAGTGAAAAGTGTAAGCTGTCACCCGGACTCAGGAATATGCGGGCATACTCACCGGCATAGCGGAACGTATAGTATCCGGGGCCATCCGCGTTGAAATACATCACAAATTTCCCACTGTCGCTCACAGTAGCTCGCATTTCAAAATCGTGTTCGCCGTACAATACGAGGTCCCCGCCGTTCCCATTCACAATATTTCCCGACAGGTGTACCGTGGTTTCACAGGAATCGGGTAGCGCCTGCTGTGGCTCCGAGCATCCAATCCAAAGGAGCGCGACAGCCAGGATGATCAAATAGTTTTTCATGATTCAGGTTTGAAACTCCTAAATAACACAATGTTCTTGTTAATTGGAGTTAAAAAAAGCAATTCTGATCCGGTCAGGAATGTTAAAATGGTTCAGGCATTCGCCAAATGGCTAACGCGATAAAACCAACCTCATGAGACAGACCTACACCCTACTTTGCATACTTCGTTGATGCAGCGGACACAACAATTCCCAAGAAGCACACAAGGAGACACAAATTACTGATTATCAGCATGTAAAAAACTTATTGACAAGTGTATCACATTCCATTATTTGCATAATTTTACTATAGCACTTGCGCGTTGCAAGTAGCCTATAAAACCACATGATACACCCCGATTGTGAACTCTCTTTCATCAGCAATGAAATAGGTTACGGCGTCATAGCCACCAAGCTCATTCCAGCAGGAACCATCACCTGGGTACTGGATAAACTCGATCGTGAATTTAGTCCCACGGAGTTCCAGAACATGGAACCCATTTACCAAAACATACTCGACACATACACCTTCCGGAACAATAGTGGCAATTTTGTGCTGTGTTGGGACAATGGTCGCTATGTCAACCACAGTTTCAATTCCAACTGCCTCACCACGGCTTACGATTTTGAAATTGCCATTCGCGACATTCAACCCGGCGAGCAAATTACCGACGATTACGGCTACCTCAACATCATCTCGCCATTCCGGGGAGTGGATGAAGGTACCCGTAGGAAAATTGTTTACCCCAACGACTTGCAGAAATACTACAAAGTGTGGGATCGAAAAATTGAGAAAGTGTTTCCTCGCATCACCCAGCTCGAGCAACCACTGCGTCAACTGCTGAGTGATCAGATGTGGGATCGCGTGCAACGGATTAACCGGGGAGAAGAAGAACTCGAATCAATCCTGAGCAATTATTACGACGCTTCCACCTTGCCGGAACACGTATAGCAGAATTTTAGTCGGCTGATCCGGACAACACAAGTCCAAAGTTATAATGCAATTGCAGGTGTAAATGGCTCAAAACGACCATTCACCAGGCGATATGCGCCCCCATTGTGGGTGCCCAGCCATATCGTGCCTTCCAAATCACACGTTATACTGAAAACCTCGGCCGCTTCCTCACCAGTGTTGACCTCATAGCGATGACAGGTTTCACCGTTTATATGCCACACTCCTTCCGTGTAGGACGCCATCCATGTACCTCCCTGGTTATCTTTGACCATCGACATGAGGTAAGGGATTTCACCGGTTTCGTTCATGACAACACCATCCAAACCGGGAAGCTTTTGATACCGAAGCTCACCTCCAACACCTTCATCCGCTATCTCGTACGCGTATTCTGGTGTACATATCCAAAAGGTCCCATCTTCGCTCTCCAATATTGACCGAATGCCAAACGCTCCACCCCCTGGAGTATTGGTGAGGTAATCTTCATACATCCAATCTACCGTCTCACCGTCAAACCGACACAAACCCAACGAAGAAGTTCCAAACCATACCGCTCCGTCTTCGGCTCGATAAATGGTGTACACCCCATACGGACTGTAGCCAACATTGGGGTACAGTTCACGAAACGCCTCCTCTTGTGCAGTCTTTGGAAACTCCAAATAATGCAACTCCACGCCATCATAGCGAAAAGGCCCCGAATGATCCCACCCCATTCTGAACCATAAATCTCCTTCTTCCAAAACCCAGTTACCTCCTCCGGAATTTTCCTGAGCCAATGGCAACGTGGAAAATGATACACCATCGTATTTACTTACCCCTTCTGAAGTGTCGAAGTAGATATTGCCTTCGTTATCCTCTACAATGCCTACAACTCCCAAACTCGCCAAGCCATCATCGGCAGTCCACCTCTTCCACACGTCGCCTTGCTGCTGAAAAAGGCCACCCTTGGCACAAAAC
>JAGQVX010000101.1 GCA_020437755.1 Flavobacteriales bacterium | reverse complement strand
AACATTTCTTTGGTTATCTCAAGGGTCTTTTCGTACATTGCTCTCAGGTCGTGCATGGCGCTCATGTTTTTGTGGATAACACCTTTAAAATATTGAATACCAGTTAAATGCACGGCCTTTTTTCTGAAATTCAATTAACAATTTCAATGGCATAACACGTAAATTATAACCTCAAAAGGAGGTACAAGATGAAAAGTCTTCCGCGCGATCGGAAGCCTCTATTACACGCAGAATCTGCTTAACGAAGAAGAACCAATTGGCTCTTTTACCAAGTTAAAATATGGACTCAATTTATAATTTGTAATATGTTCTTAACTAAATCAAGATCGATTTGACTGACTCATCTAAAAAATTACAAGATAGAGTTCAAGATTTAGAACGAAAGCTTGTTGAACAAGAGCACAGAATTATTCCGGCTTTTCTGAACTACAGAAGAGAAAGATCAAAACATTCATTCTGGCACCCCATGCGAATAGCAAGCTTTAAAGCTCTTGTCCGAACTGTGTTTTTTTCGTCTCCAGTAATTGCAGTTACTGGAGGAGCAATTGGCATCGGAACCTTGCTCCTTCTTTGCTGGCAAAACAACTTAATATCCGAGCAGAATGCTTTTTTTAGGGAGCAAATTCGCCTACAACAATCTCAGATATCAGCCCAGGCGGAGATAAGGAATCAAAGTATAAAAGATCAGGCATTTAACGTATTGTATGATTATAGAAGCTTGTTCGACCCGAGACTGAAAGAAGAAGCACTTCGGACTTTAATTGTTGTTCAAAACGGATACAATATCCTAGATGACAAGGTGGATCTAGACTTGAGAAACCTAAGGCTCAATGGTGTTGAGCTCTATGATCTTTCCGTGGAATACACGAACCTTCGAAATGCCACAGTCAAATCTTCGGATTTTATAAATTCCACATTTAACACTGTTGATTTTTCATCTGGAAGTTTCGGGGAATGCTATTTTGACAGCTGTTACTTTATAAATTCTACGTTCTATCAATCCTCCTTTGAGAATAGCTCATTCCATAGCTGTGAAATTAATAAATGCTACTTTGATCAAGTTGATTTCACACAAATCGGCGCATTAGACATACGCATTGACAGCTCCATATTCAGAGATTGTACTTTTCGGGAAGACGAAAGGATTTCAATTGATATATTGAACAAATCTACATTCATAGATTGCGCGTTTGAAGGTGATTCACTGCCGGTAAATCATTTGTACTTGAAATGGATTCAAATGCAAAAAATGCCAGAGATTGTGTTCAAAAAATGTGATCTTAGAGGGTTGGATCTCGGCAGTAAGAGAAAGGTTGAAGGCATAACAATTCGGCAATGTAACATTCACGGTTTGAAGATAAACGAACAATGGTATAATGAACTGATGCTTGAAGGAAACATAGACGAGGCAAGCGACCATTGGAGACACCTCTTGTCCAAATCAATCATGGAGAGAATAAACTAGGTGCAAATTGCCGAAACATATTTCGATCGAAAACATTGCAACAGTCTAAATCATTTTCATGCATCGCAGTATAATCTTAGCGAAGCAAGGAAACGCTGTTTGTTAGGCACACCATGAACAACTCTATTAGACAACTCCTTTAGCCCCTTAGCACTCAAATTCGATCTAACCTCGCACTAAGCACCCAAGTACGCGCCTAATCGTTTTGGTGGTCCTTTAGGTTCATCTCTTTGCGCTTCAATAAGCTTTTGTAATGTCAGAAACCCGTCTTGGTTACTATCCAATTTTCTTAAGTCATTTGCAATAGGTCTTTGTGAAAGCTTCCCCTAATTAGAAGCGATCGCTTTAGCCCCAGGAAGTCCGGTTCAACAAAAACGTGTCTAATTAATTCCGCGGTTTCTTGACAATGTCAAAGCGCAGCGAGAATACATTGGAGTACAACGCCACGCTTTGATCGCCTATGTCGCTGAGGGCGTAATCCAGTGAAATCCGCTCAAATTGAAGGCCCACCCCAAAGTTGGGCTGGAACGTATACCGCGTGTTGCCGTCGATGTCCGACTCTTTCTGAACATTTCCAATACCTCCGCGCACGAAGAACTTGGTGTTGTATCCCAATTCCAGTCCAAAATGTGGATCCAGACTAATGGGATTGGCACTTACCAGGGTATTTCGCTTGCCGTCGGTGGTGAGGTCGATGTTGAGTTCGGGAAGTATGCTGAATTTCTTAATGCTAAATGTTCGTGAAGCACCGAGGATGATTCGGGGCAACGTGAGTTCCACCGAGTTTTGTGGAATTTCGTTGCCGGTGAGTTCGAATACTTCTTTGGTTCGATCATCCAGGTTGGTTGACCATGCGTTGAACGTGGTAGTGATATCGCGGGCCATTACTCCGAAATTCCATTCCTTCCAACGGTACGTCGCCGCCGCGTCGATGCCAAAGCCAAATGCGCTGGCGAAATCACCCACATGGCGGTACACCACCTTGGCATTCACCCCTACATTCAGGCCCTTCTTCATTTTACGAGCGTAGCTCAGGATAAAAGCGTAATCGGCTGCCGAAAATGTGGTGATCCGGTCGTAGTTGATGTTACCTTCCGCGTCGATCAGTTCCGTAGTATTGGGAATATCATCCACTCCAAATCGAATGACAGACAGCGCCACGGCCGATGTGGTGTCAATCTGTTTTCCCAGGGCAGCATAATCGTACTTGGCAATTCCGGCAAAATACTCAGCGTGCATAGCGGCCACCTGCAGATCGGATTGGATTCCCAATATACCTGCCGGATTCCAATAACCGCCGGTAACATCATTGGTGGTGCTCACAACAGAATTGGACATCCCCAGTGCACGGGCACTCACCCCGATGGCCAAAAATTCATTGGAATACTTTCGCGTTAATTGGGCTTGAGACCCGAGAGAACAAAGTAAAATGAGGACGACCCCTAGTGTGAGTTTGAAATGGTTCATGCCTGGTTAAAATCAGCTAACGTCGCAATTAACTCAATAATCCGGAAAAAATTGTGCGACAAAGGTCGGAATCCTCCAACGATGGGACGTCAATAATTTGCACTCTTGCATTTTTTTCGACCTCCTGTCGGGTTCGTGCTCCCGGTACAAGGACTACGCCTGAGGTCAGTTCATTCTTTCTGAAAAACGAACGCACATTGGACGGAGACGTAAAAACATAGACCTCACAAGGAGCCACACTTTGGGGTGTTAGTCCGGTGCGATAAATCACCACTTCAGCCACTTGATATTCAGGCAGGTGCTTTTGGACGGTGCCCAAACTGATGTCTGAACCCGGAAACAAAACGCGTGCGCCACCCACGCATTTGGCGAATGCCTGAGCCGTGACTTCCGTATCCAGCCCTTTTCCGCTGAAGGAAACCTCGGTGAACTTGGCCAATTCCTTAGCCGTAGCCGGACCAATAGCCGCGTACTTGAGCTCCCTTGGAGGGACGCTTGAGAAATAGAATTTAACCGCGCGAACGGAAGAGAAGAAGACCCACTCAATGTCGTTGGGCTCAACGAAAGGCACTGCCTCGGTGTCGATCATGCTGCATGCAATCAATTCACCGCCTGCTTCGCTAATGCGCTGCTGAAGCTGCGGATACTTGTCGACCGATCGGGATACAAATACTTTCATGTTTCATTCTGCAGCCATTCCCAACCCTGTTCTATCAACTCCGAGTGCCTTGTGGCGCGGAGTGCGACTTTGCGCATGGTATGGCCAGGTGCGGCATACGCCAAATGTAGAGTAAATCCATCACCATCCTTCAAACAATGTGCACCAAATGGCAAGTGACACCCTCCCTGAAGCCTTTGGAGGAGCGTTCGCTCCACATGGACGGCCAGCTCCACCTGCGGATCGGCCACCTGGCGGAAAATGCGATGCAGTGCTTCATCGGCATCACGTATTTGAAATGCAAGTGCACCCTGAGCCGGTGCAGGAATCATTTGATCCACGTTGAATGGCACCATTTCGATTCCCTCGGGCGACAAACCCAACCGGAGGAGTCCGGCGTGGGCGAGCACGATGGCATCGTAGTTACCGTCCATCATCTTGGCAATTCGGGTAGGTACATTGCCCCTTAAATCCTTTATTTCGATATCCGACACCAGATTGAGCAACTGACTTTTCCGCCGGATGGAACTCGTGCCCACAACCGCACCTGGTGCCAGTCCAAACGGTCGGTCGGATTGAAACTTATCCTTTCTTACAAGCAATACATCCCGCACATCTGCCCGCTCCGGAACGGCCGCAATGGTAAGACCAGCGGGATTCTCCGTTTCGAGGTCCTTATGAGAATGCACCGCCACATCCACCTCACCGATGAGCAGGGCCTCTTCAATTTCTTTGGTGAAAAAGCCTTTGCCTTCAATTTTGTCGAAGCTCAAATGCTGGATCTTGTCACCCTTGGTTTTAATGATTTTGAGAGAAACGGAACATCCCACCCCTTCAAGCAGGGACTTTAAGTAATTGGCTTGCCAAAGGGCCAGGTCGCTTCCTCTGGTGCCTATCGTAACGTGTTGCATAATTAACGTGTCGAAATGGCATCGGTCATTACTTCCCGTGCCATCTTCATGGGTACGCTGATGAATTTCTTCTCCATGAACTCCAGTACGCGATCCAGCGTTTCACGCGATTGTTCATCGAGAGCTGCAATTTCAGCAGAAAAAACGTGGTTCATTGCAGAAGAACGAATTTCTTTCACCGCCGTAGGAATTGTGCTCATCGCACGTTCGATTTCGCGTTGCACAACCATCACATGGTACTCTGAAAGGGCTTCTCCAATAATGGCTTCACACGCTCCTATTTCCATTTTGCGCAGCGCGATATTTTCATCCACGGTTTGCTGAATGCTGTGCATATTAATGTAGTCCACATTAAAAGCAGATATAATTTCCTGATCGATATCAAACGGCAAAGCCAGGTCTACCAGCATTTTTTCCGAAGAGTCATTTTGGCACAGATTCGCGTACGTGGTTTTGTCGATGACGTGGTCGGCTGCTGCTGTGCACGAAACAAGCACATCAAACCCGTCACGGTAATCACTCAGTTCGGCAATGGTCATGGCCTGAGTACCGAAGGTACGAGCCACCAATTGAGCATTCTCACGCGTGCGGCTGGCCACAATAACATTGGAGTATCCTGCTTTGCGAAGAAACTTGCTGAAGCTGGTAATCATTTGTCCGGCTCCCACCAGCAATATCCTCGAATCCGTATTGAGGTTTCGAGAACGCAGGCGTTCCCAGGCCAAATAGGCAACAGACACCGGATTGGCAGAAATACGTGTCTCTGCATAGCATCGTTTACCCGTTTCAATTACCTTTTTCATGGTAAGTCGAATGCGGTCGCCTGAGAGCTTATTCTCCCGACAAAAGTCGGTCGCTTTGCGCATCTGAGTCAGGATTTCCTGTTCACCAATCAACATGGACTCCAGCGAGCAGGCCGTGCGCATCAGGTGATTCACCGCTTGCTCGCCCTGGGTGAGGACGATTTGATCGGCGGTAATGGCAAACTCTGAATCGTTGCCTTGCCACAGCGAATGCAGCATAGAAAGTGCCGTATTACCGTCGAGCTCCATTTGTCCCGTCACCATCACGAGTTCCAACCGATTGCAGGTAGAAAGGTAGTAGAGTTCAGCGAGTGCATACTGCTCTTTGAAGTTCTGCAAGGTGCTCAACTTCTCCTTGTCGTCGATCAGAAAGCCTCCAATTGTAAGAAGGCTGGTGCTGTGATGCGAGATCGACAGGGAATACAAATGACTGTGTGACGGTGTGCTCATAGTGGCTTCAACGAATAAACCCCTGCAAAGTTCTGCAAGGGTCTATCGTTTATTGTCATACTATTGTCAGTGCCGTTGGATTCTGATCAATATCAGCAGTCGGTATCAAAAGCACTGAGGAAAAACAGCAAATCGGCCGTGCCGGTCGTGCCGTCTTCATCGAAATCAATTTCGCAACCCGAAGTGCAGCCAAACTGTGCGAGAAGATAGAGCAAGTCGGGTGTTGCTACATGTCCGGAAGCATCGAAATCCGCTTCACAAGCCGGAACAACAGTAGGTGATACCGTCACACACAGGTCGTTGAACACATGTGTTACCGAGGTTTCCGGTCCGGGAGGATCGTACACGGTACCATCAGGGTTGAGTTGTCGGATTTGGAAGTTGAGGCATACTTGAGCCGTACCGTCGGTAGTGATTTGAGCTACCAAAATGCGACCGTTGGCATCTGCCTGATTCACGGGGTTCAAGCCCACTGTAGGCATCAACAGACCGGCACCTACGATATCATCGATCGTAAGGTCGGCGCCTGTTTCCCAAACGTCCCAGGCTGATTCGTCGGGGAACACATTGATCAGGTTACCGGTTTGGCTCTCATAGCCTATCGTCAGCCAAGAATCAAATTCCAGTGTCGGGTTCAGTCCATAAAAGGCATCATCAATGCTCAAGGTAGTAGGACCACCCAGGCTATTTTGATAAAAGGAGGTTGTACTGCTCAATACCATGGCACCGGTAAAGTCGCCAAACATGATCTGCATTTCATAATCATCCGGAAGTTCAGCGTAAATTCGGTAGGTATGCGGTAATGCTCCCATTTCGGAAGTGAGTGTACTCAGTGCCGGTTCGGTAATGGGAATCTCTTCCGCAACCAGACTCATTGAAGGGGTTTGCGCATGCATCGTCGCTGCGACGAGAACACATGCAAGGGTGTATAGCTTTTTCATATGATTCGGTTATATCCATGCAAGTTACAAAATCATGGTAATCAGCTACATTGAGGGAGGAAAATATGAACAAATCGTTCAAATTCGGGCAAGGGGTGAGAATCAAATAATAGGGGCGAAAAGTTCCATATCGAATGACAAAAACGTGTGTTTCTTTTGAAAGAGGAGAATTAATTCCA
This sequence comes from Flavobacteriales bacterium, assembly GCA_020437755.1. Taxonomy (GTDB): domain Bacteria; phylum Bacteroidota; class Bacteroidia; order Flavobacteriales_D; family Sanyastnellaceae; genus JADFAK01. The sequence continues at coordinate 7,175 of JAGQVX010000101.1, read as the reverse complement.
AATATTTGGTGCTAACATGTCCACCCCCCTTCCCATCAGAACAGGGCGCTTAGGGTGGACTTTTTCTTTGTTCATCGAGCCCACCTGAAGAGCTGCCCCCATGTCAGGCCTGAACTCATTTTAGACCATAATTGACCACTCCATTTGGCGAATGCCGACACTTTGTCATGTAAAAGCACATGGCATTGTTTTCGATAGCCCAATGGCCCGCTCAATAGAAGTATTCGACTATTTTTGTGAACCCAAAACCGACGAATGCGGGCGGATATAACAAACGGACTATGATCGGAACACTCAATAAGATCCTGAAGAAATTTGTAGGAGACAAGGCGCAAAAGGACATTCAGGAAATTCAACCTTTGGTTGATGAAGCAAACAAAATCTACGCAACCCTAAGCGGAAAAAGCACCGACGACATTCGGAATATGGTGGCCAACTTGCGAACACGCATTCGTGAACATGTGGCCACTGTTGACTCGGAGATTAAGGAATTGCGCACCCAGGCTGAAAGCTCTCCACAATTGGATATGGAGGCTAAGGAAGCTATCTATGACAAGGTAGACGAACTGGTGAAAGAGATGGACCGGCAGCTCGAGGAAATTTTGGAACAAATTCTTCCGGAAGCCTTCGCACTCGTCAAGGAAACCGCACGTCGATTCTCGGAAAACAGCACCATTCGCGTGCGTGCTACCGAGCGCGACCGTGAATTTGCCATGAATAAGGAATACGTCACTATAGAAGGTGACGAAGCAGTATGGAACAACCACTGGGACGCAGCAGGAAGTGAGATTACCTGGAATATGGTTCACTACGACGTGCAGCTCGTGGGTGGTGTTGCCCTGCACCGGGGTAAAGTGGCGGAGATGCAAACCGGGGAAGGAAAAACACTGGTTGCAACCTTGCCCATTTTCCTCAATGCCCTTACCGGAATGGGAGTGCATGTGGTTACCGTCAACGATTACCTCGCACGTCGTGACTCCGAATGGATGGGTCCGATCTTCGAGTTTCATGGCTTGACCATTGATTGCATCGACAAGCACGAACCTAACTCTAACGAACGTCGCAAAGCATATCATTCAGACATTACCTACGGTACGAATAACGCCTTTGGTTTTGATTACCTGCGCGACAATATGGCACGGGCCCCGGAACATCTTGTTCAGCGTAAGCACCACTACGCCATTGTGGATGAGGTTGACTCGGTCTTGATTGATGAAGCCCGTACTCCTTTGATCATTTCCGGTCCGACGGGTAAAACCCACGACCAGGAATTCGACCAGTTGCGTCCACGTATCGAATCACTATACAATGTTCAACGCAAGGCCGTAACGGAATTTCTGACCGATGCGAAAAAGCGTTTGAGCGACGGCGGCGGAAAAGAAGACACCAAACAGGGTGGTATTTCCCTTCTGCGTGCCCATCGCGGTTTGCCTAAGAATAAGGCTCTGATTAAGTTCCTCTCTTCCGAAGGTATGAAGCAGCAACTGCTTAAAACGGAGGGATTCTATATGCAGGACAACTCACGTGAAATGCACGTGATTGATGAAGAGCTGTACTTCACCATCAACGAGAAAAACAACCAGGTTGAACTTACCGAGAAGGGTATTCAATTCCTTTCCCGCAATATGGAAGACGAGAACTTCTTCGTCATGCCTGACCTGGCCACGGAGATGGTCCACATAGACCAAACCGTTTCAGATGAGAACGAGCGCCTCCAGGCTAAAGAATCGTTGCAACGCGACTACCACGTAAAGTCGGCGCGTATCCATACCATCAACCAATTGCTCAAAGCCTTTGCCCTTTTTGAAAAAGATGTGGACTACGTGGTGATCGAGAACAAGGTTAAGATTGTGGACGAGCAAACCGGTCGTATTATGGAAGGTCGTCGTTATTCAGACGGTCTGCACCAGGCAATCGAAGCGAAGGAAAACGTAAAAGTGGAGGCTGCCACCCAAACGCATGCTACCATTACGCTACAGAATTACTTCCGCATGTACCACAAACTTGCGGGTATGACCGGTACGGCCGAAACGGAAGCCGGTGAGTTGTGGGAGATCTACAAATTAGATGTAATGTGCATTCCAACCAACCGACCTATTCAACGGTTGGACATGGAAGACCTCGTATATAAAACCAAGCGTGAAAAATACAACGCCATTATCGATGAAATCGAACGTTTGCGCAATGCAGGTCGACCGGTACTGGTGGGTACCACAACGGTAGAGGTTTCGGAATTGTTGAGCAAGATGCTCACCATGAAAAACATTGCTCATCAGGTACTCAACGCCAAGCTTCACCAAAAGGAAGCAGACATTGTGGCATTTGCCGGACAAGCAGGTACGGTGACCATCGCCACCAACATGGCCGGTCGTGGTACTGACATTAAGCTGGGCGAGGGTGTGAAAGAAGCGGGTGGTTTGGCTATTATTGGTACCGAACGCCACGACAGCCGCCGCGTTGACCGCCAGCTCCGCGGTCGTTCAGGACGACAAGGAGATCCGGGTTCGTCGCAGTTCTTTGTATCGCTGGAAGACGACCTGATGCGACTTTTCGGTTCGGACCGTATTTCGAAAATGATGGACCGACTGGGACTTCAGGAAGGTGAGGTGATTCAGCACAGCATGATCACGAAGTCGATAGAGCGGGCGCAGAAAAAAGTTGAAGAAAACAACTTTGGTGTTCGCAAGCGATTGCTGGAATATGATGATGTCATGAACGCGCAGCGTGAGGTTATTTACAAGCGTCGCCGCCATGCCTTGTTTGGAGAACGCTTGAAGCTGGATATCGCCATGATGTTCTATGACTTGAGTGAGAACCTGGTTCAAGCCCATCAAAACGACAAAGACTTCGACAGTTTCCGCATCGACATGCTACAGAAATTTGGCATCGAGACGCCGTTCAGCGAAGAAGATTTCCGTAAGAACCAGTCTGCGAATCTGGCTCATACTATTTACCTCAAGGCAACAGAGCACTACACAAAAAAATCGGGAATCCTTGCTGAACAGGCTCACCGCGTGATCACGCAGGTGTATGAAGATCCCAAGAATGTATTCAACAACATTCAAGTTCCTTTCACCGATGGTCGCAAGACCCTCAACGTAGTTGCCAACCTGGAAAAGTGCTACGAAACCCAAAGCCGTGAATTGATTGATTCACTGGAGAAAGGTGTGGTACTGGCTATTATCGACCAGGAATGGAAAGATCACTTGCGCCTCATGGATGAGCTTCGATCGAATGTGCAGTTTGCCTCTCACGAACAGAAAGACCCCTTGCTGATTTACAAGTTCGAATCCTACGAGCTGTTTGAAAGCATGATCAAGCACATCAATGGCGAAGTAGCTTCCTTCCTTGTGAAATCGACCTTGCCGGTGCAGCCCAACCAGGTGCAGCAAGCCCAGGCTCCACAGCGTCCGACAAGCAATGTTCAAACCTCGAAGGAAGGCGTTCAGAACATCGCGGAGCGGGCTTCAGCAGCGCGACAAGTGCAGCAGGGAGCGGCCCCAACCGGACCTCGTCCTAAGGCGCAACCCGTTCGCAACGACGCCCCGAAAGTGGGTCGAAACGAGCCATGTCCATGTGGATCAGGCAAGAAGTATAAGCAGTGTCACGGCAAAATGTGAGGAATTAAGGAGTAATAAGCTGAGGTGATTTTATAGTCACCCCGGTTGTATTTTCGATTTCCTTTCCAAATGCAATCAACGTTTCCGGAGTAAGTATACTTTCCGGCTGGTGCATCCAAATGTACACTTGCCTGAGTCCTTGTTGTTGCCATTTATGGATACGTATAGCCCAGTCATGCATCCTCGTGTAGTCGGTTGGGTCAAGCTGGCATCCGCCAAATCTAAGGATAAGGATAGGGCTGGTGAGTCGCATATGGACCGCATCTCGCCGACCCGCCGTGTCTGTAATCACGGAACCAATCGCCAGTTCACGCATCAACTCCCAGGTTTTCTCGGCTTCTTCATTTCCGTCGAACCACGATTCATGTCGGAATTCGATGTGAATGGGAATGTCGCGAGGCAACGATTTCAGGTACGCTCTGATCTTCGGAGCCTGGCTTGATGCCATTCGCGGAGGAAGCTGAATGAATGACGGCCCCAACTGATCATCGAATGCAGCAATAGCAGTGAGAAACTCATCGGTAAGGCTCTCACAATTGAGAAATTGGCGGTAATGCGAAATCAGATTGGGGAACTTCGGACAAAAAACAAAATCAGGTGGCGACATCTCCTTCCAGCCCCGTATGGTCGCCGGAGGGTGTATCCGGTAATGGGTGGCATTGAGTTCGATGGTGCCAAACTGGTTGAAGTAGGCTCGGGCAAAGTCCTTTTGAGGAGTCTTGGCCGGATACCATTTTCCCTTCCAGTCCTTGATCGTCCACATGGTGCCTCCTGTAAACACCTTCAGCCCGCCTTCCCATTTGGCGGATGCCAACACTTCTTGCGTAAAAGGATGATCCTCAGGGAGTGAGAAATCGACGTTTGAAATATCCTCGAGCTTGCCAAATTTCATGGCACAAACATACGCACGCCCGAGGGATTATATCATGCGCCGGTCTTCAGGATGCGCAACTTACCCTCGTACATCTTGAACTTGAATACAATCCCATCGCCGGCTTTGTTGCGCATATACGTCTTCACTGTACTCCGCGTGAGATCTTGCGAGGCAAAATCACCCGGAGGAAGCTCCACATTGGGATATTGCAGGTCAAGATCAACCGAATACACCAAGCCCGGAGCCACGCCCAGACTCACATTCATGTACTTGCCGTCTACACTCACCCGCTGAATGGACTTGCCGAGTTGGGTAACCTGCAACTTGTCTTCAAAGCCGTGATAGTCAATGAAGTTGCTGATGTTGCCAAATTCAAACTTGCCATAATGACCCTTTCCCTCAAAGGAATCTATTTTCGAAATGGTCATTCGATCTTCGTAAAGCGATTCAAACTTCACGGCACCACAGCTTTCCAGCGTGAAACTCGAATAATGCGATGCCCCCATAAGTGACTTGGCCGATGTAGCCGTAATATCACTTTCGTAGGTCGATAAATTCCACGCGCCGATGGTCTTCGCCTGGAGTTTGGAATAAGTCATTTTTCCAGTAACGTCGCCCAGTTCGTCGATATACAGTTTATCCTCATAACTCTGCATTTCGGTACTTCCCACCCGGCTAATGGTTACGTGCGAATAGGTGCTTTTGAACAGCGCCACCTTGTTGATTGCTGTCGCTCTAAAATCCGATTCATAGAGCTTAAAACACTCGGCGTTGGCTACTGTTCCCAACTCGACCTCGCTATAGGTAAAAGTGAGGCTGGCAATCCCTTGAACATTTCCACCATAGTAGTGGCAGTCCTGCATTTTCAACGTAGCATCCGAAGCCATGTCATCCACATTGAACGTGCTGTAGCTCGACCGGATATCGAATCGGGCGGTGCGTGGTACGTACACTTCGAGTTCGATGGAAAAGTCCTGAAATTTGATCCACGGACCGTTTTCGAACTTGATCTTTTTCTTGTCGTTCTTAATTTCCAGTCGGGATGCGCACAGGCGCCACACCATATCCACATTGGCGGGAGTTGCCTCGATATTGGGCGAAATATTGCTGAGGAGCGCTTCGGCGTCGGCTTCTTCGGCGGCACGTACTTTTACCGTGCATTTGTAGCTGATTTCGGGCTTATCGGTGGTTATAATGCGCACTACCGCATCATTGATATCGAGGTGGTAGCGCACGTTTTTGTCGACCACAAACTGCTCTTCGAATGTTTTGGTCTTTTCGATTCCCTTGTCTTTGGCATTCGCCAAATGGATGGGCACCACACATAATATGAGAAGGATATACTTAAGCATATGCACCTTGTTTACGTTTTTCATTTCGTTCTTTTTTCTCCATTTCCCGGATGATCTGATCCATAAGGCGGATGCGTTTCCGGTAATTGTCGAGAATGGATTCCAATAGTTTTCGTTGATTTTGAACCTGACCAATCTGCGATCGCAGTTCCATATCGAGGGAATCGATAATTGCCAATTCCTCCAAGAACATTTCGACCTGACTATCATCGAGAGTGGCACCCACAAGGGTAACCTGACGTTCCTCAAGCTCTTTCCGGAGGGCAATTTCTTCCATTCCCAAAGCGCTATCCACCTCAGAGATGGTCACGATATGGTTATGGTGAGATGATTCCACCACACGTTCCGGCCCTACGAAGTAACCAATGAGGAAGACCACTGCAGCCGCTCCTATAATAATTGCCCATTGACGCATAGCCTTGTGCTTGTTTTCGGCAGGCAACCGGGGTTCCATGCGCTTCCACATGCGATCCAGATCAGGTTGGGGCTGATCGAGTTCGCCCCTCAGAGCGCGGATTTTATCTTCGAGTTGACTCATAATTCGTGTTTCATTCGTTCACTCAATCGAGCCGCCAGCATTTTGCGACCCCTCATATATTGCGAGCGTGAAGTGGATTCCGATATGGAAAGCATTTCAGCAATCTCGGTGTGCTTGTATTCTTCGAGCAGGTGCAGACTAACCACTATTCTGCAGCCTTCAGGCAACAGGTTGATTTCCTCGTTAATCATGTCGGCCGTCACATCTTCATAGTCATCTTCCTCTATCGGCAAGTCGGCAATCTGCGCATCTTCCACATTGTCAAAAACCATTTTTCTCTTTCTCACTTCGTTAAGGGCCTGGTTCACTACTATGCGTTTAATCCAGGCACCCAGGGTGGCTCTTCCCTCGAAGGAGTGAATCTTTTCGAACACTTTGACAAACGCCTCCTGAACCACTTCTTCACTTTCCATGGGATCGGCTACAATGCGCCGGGCCACGTGGTACATCGGTGTTGCGTACATCCGAAAGAGCTCATATTGAGCCTTCCGCTTGCCCTCTCGGCATTGGTGTACGAGTTCGATTGGATTCAACAGTTCGGGTTTCTGGGTTAAAGACACGAGGAATTCCAAAACGTTGGAATATTTTTGAAAAATATGCACTACCCTTCTGACGACCAAGAGGAAATTCTGGATTTACCGGAAAAAGAAGAGTCTCCAAAACCAGGACAGGAGCATTCCCCGCTCGCTATCGCATCGGGAGTGGTGTTGATTGCGGGTGTGATTGCGATGGCTATGGAAATGTGGTGGTGGCGCTACGTGGTGATGTTTGGTGCGGTCTTACTCATCATA
>JAGQVX010000100.1 GCA_020437755.1 Flavobacteriales bacterium | reverse complement strand
AACCGATGGCTGAGCGGAGTCGAAGCCATATTTTCGTTTAATTCTACACCATACATTATACTCGTTTCGGCTGCGCTCAACGACCGGTTATTCTTTATTCGCCGGTTTATCCTTCTTTAACGGGTTCTCAATTTACCGGTTCTTCCAAATCTAACTGGTCCCTCCAAATCTAACCAGTGGCCGAGCGGAGTCGAAGCCATATTCTCGGGAAAGGCTACTCTTACTCTCCTCGCATCCTTAAAAAACAAAAGCCGCTCAATGAGCGGCTTTTGTTGAATGTTTTATTTCAAGTGTTATCGCTGCACAACGAGTTGTTGTGATTGAGCGCTACCATTTTGCGTGATGGTAATGGTATAGAGCCCGGCAGTAAGATCTTTCTGTACCACAATCTTGTTTCCACCAATAACGTATGAGTCGTCGATTTCAACGCTGTGGACCAATTTACCTTGCATGTCAATAATATCAAGGGTCATGTTTCCTTCTTTCAGGTCGATGACCTGGCTGAATTGTACATTGAACTGGTTCTCCCAAATGGGGTTAGGGAATACTTGCCAATCTGATTGATCACCTTTCGAGGCTTCCACGTCCGACTGGTTAGGATTGCCATTGCTCGCCGGATACTCACATGTCCCATCGTTGAACGTAGCCTGATTGTTGAAGTTCAAGGCCGACTGATCCGTACATCCAAATGTGTGAGCATCTGTTGTAGTGAACGTAAGTCCGCGAGCCTGCCAAGGAGTTTGATCTGCATCCCAACCCTGGATATTCAACGTACCGGTAGCAACACCTTCCGTGGTGAGCTGTGCAACCAGAACCAAATTTCCCTGATCACCCATTGCGCGGGCATCGGTAGGAACAACAAACCATGCCCCGTCTTGAACACCAAGCTGATCACCTGAATTGAACCCGTTGAAATCGATTCCAATCTCCCACAGGTTATTGTCTGATGAGTTCTCAGCTCCAATAGTGAGCCAACTGTCGTAAGCCAATTCAGGGGCTAAATCCAAAGCCATGGCGTTAACGTCCAAAGTGGTCTCTCCACCAAACTGATGTTGGTAGAAAGGTTGGGTGGATTGAATCGACATAGACGATTCATCATCTCCGAAAACAGCATGAAGCGTGTGTTGAGGAGAAGGAAGCAGCACGTGCACCCGGTACGTATTTCCCGGAACAGCGTTGCCGTTATCCACTTTCTGCACAACGAGTTGAGCATCCTGTGCGGACATGAACGAAGCTGAAAGCGCCGCGATGATAAAGGTTGCTAATTTTTTCATGGTAAAGAGGTTTGTTAAAAAGTGATTTCTTGTTTTACTGGAACCACCGAAAAAAGTTCAGTTAGGTTACCGGCCTATGCCAGCCTTTCAAATATAGGACTTTTTTCCGTTACATCCGATTCAAAACTAACACCTTAGGTTTAACCCAAGGTAAAGAATGAGTGAACGGTAGGTTTAATTGAGAATTCGGTAAAGCGCTAAATCCTCCATCCTTCATTCTCCATTTTCCATTTTCCATTCTCCATCCTCCACGTGTATTCTCCATTTTCTATTTTTGCCCACAAAGCAAATCCTACACGATGAAATTACAGAATTACGCAATGGGGCAATGGATTGCCGGAAACGGGGAAGGCAAGCCGCTCTACGATGCCATCACCGGAGAGGTGATTGCAACGGCGAGTAGCGACGGACTGAATTTCGGCGAAATGCTGGAATATGGTCGTCAAACCGGTGGACGCACATTGCGCAATATGACTTTTCATGAACGTGGTAGAATGCTCAAAGAATTGGCTCTCTACCTGCTCGAACGCAAGAACCAGTTCTACGATCTCAGTTACCGTACCGGAGCTACGAAGGCCGATAGCTGGATTGATATTGAAGGAGGCATAGGTAACTTGTTTGCTTACAGCAGTCTTCGTCGTCAATTTCCCGATGAGACTTATTATGTTGATGGCGATACAGCCCCTCTCTCGAAAGGGGGTTCGTTCATTGGTCACCACATCATGGTTCCCAAACGCGGAGTTGCGGTGCATATCAATGCCTTCAACTTCCCTATTTGGGGCATGCTCGAGAAAACGGCAGTCAACTGGCTTGCCGGAGTGCCGGCCGTTGTGAAACCGGCCACGGTTACCAGCTACCTCACCGAAGCCATGGTGCGCGAAATACACGCTTCGGGTATTCTTCCTAAAGGTGCACTCCAACTCATTTGTGGATCGGCAAACGGAATCCTGGACTACGTTGAATCGCAAGATGTGGTCACCTTCACGGGTTCGGCAAGTACCGGCCGAATGTTGAAATCACATCCGCGAATCATTGATGAGGCTATACCCTTTAATATGGAAGCCGACTCCCTCAATGCCTCGGTATTGGGTGCCGATGCTACTCCGGGAACAGAGGAGTTTGACTTGTTCATTAAAGAAGTAGGTCGTGAAATGACCGTGAAGTGTGGTCAAAAATGTACCGCTATTCGCCGCATCATTGTTCCTTCGCACCTGGTTGAAGATGTGCAAATTGCCCTGGGCAAAAGACTCGCTTCCACTACTATCGGCGACCCGCGTGTGGAGGGAGTTAGAATGGGTGCTTTAGCAGGTAAAACTCAGGTGGCGGAAGTCCGCGAACGTGTGGAGCAACTTGCCGAGGAACAACGCATTGTTTATGGCGATCTCGACCAGTTTGACGTGACCGGCGCCGATAAATCCAAAGGAGCCTTCCTCTCGCCTATCCTCATGGTCAACGAGAATCCCTTCCAAAACACGCGCGTCCACAACCTCGAAGCTTTTGGTCCGGTGAGCACCATTATGCCGTACGACACGCTCGATCAGGCAGTGGAACTTACCCGCATGGGGAAAGGATCATTGGTATGCTCTATGGCAACCTACGACAACGATCTGGCTCGTGAGTTCACCTTGGAAGCTGCAGCGCATCACGGACGTATACTCATTCTCAACCGCGACTGTGCCAAAGAATCCACCGGTCATGGTTCGCCTATGCCGTTGCTTGCGCACGGTGGACCGGGAAGAGCCGGTGGCGGTGAAGAAATGGGTGGAAAGCGGGGCGTGGCGCACTACATGCAGCGCACAGCTATTCAAGGCTCACCAACAACATTAACCAAGATCACGAATGTGTATCAATACGGTGGAGCCCAAAACGAAACCGATGTCCATGTGTTCCGAAAGCATTTCGAAGAACTGGAAATCGGGGACACCGTGATCACTGCAAAACACACGGTGAGTGAGGCCGATATTGTCAACTTTGCCAATGTGAGCGGCGATAATTTCTATGCCCACATGGACGCCACTTCGCTCGAGGGCACCATTTTCGAACAACGCGTGGCACACGGCTATTTCGTTCTGTCCAAAGCCGCCGGATTGTTTGTGGATGCTAAGAAAGGTCCTGTGTTATTGAATTATGGTCTGGATGAATGCCGGTTCACAAAGCCCGTGTATCCGGGAATGACGATTGGTGTTCGTTTTACTGTAAAGGAAAAAATCGACCAGGAGAAGCGTTCTGAAGACGATATCGCGAAAGGAATCGTTAAGTTCCTTGTGGACGTTTATGATGAAACCGGCGAAACTGTGGCACTCGCCACGATCCTCACCATGGTGAAAAAGCTCGATCAGAACTAGGTGAAGTTGCTCGTTCCATGTGTGCGCTTAGCCATTTGCCTTGTGCTTCTTTTAGCATACGCAAATGGACAAGCTCAAGAAGAAAAGAAGACAGCCTATCTCAGCGATGAGCTTGCACCCGGACATATGCGCCGCGACCTGGGCTCGTTGCATCAAGTGATACTGCGCACGCACCAGGACCCTTATTTCTATACCAATCAGGCTGAGTTGCACCGTGCGTATCAAAGCACGCGTAAAACATGTGGAACGGCAATGACGCGGTTGGAATTTGCCGAACAAGTGGCGGGATACCTGAATACCCTTGAAGATTCACATACTTATTTGCAGTACAGAAGTCTGTTCCAATGCTATGACGCTGATACGGGTAGGTACCTTGGTGTGGATGTGCTGGCAAGTGATGGAAAACTATACGTGCGCAAGGATCGAGACCACCTCATTCCGGCCGGAGCAGAATTACTCACGATCAATGGCGCTAAAGCTTCGTTTATTTTCAATGAAGTCAGCAAATTCAGCGTACAGGAAGGCCGAAGTCTCACCGGTCGCACGCGCATCACCGAGTTGCTCTTCATTAATTTCGCCGGATTTTACGTTCCTCTGGGGCAACACAACACACTTACCTATAAGCCCTTCGATAAGGATACCATAATTAAGGTAACACACGACGCGCTGACCCGCGAGGAATCGAAGAAATACTACAAGCAGCACGGCGAGAAGAAGGAAATCGTATCGGTTGATATTTCTCAAGCCGACAATATGGCTGTGCTGCACATTCCCAGTTTTAGTTCGGGAAAACGGCGCAAATACTACCGTAAACTGGACAAGGAATTCGCCAAAATCCGTAAATCGGAAGTACAAAACCTGCTGATTGATCTGCGACGAAACACGGGTGGGCAATCTGAACGCATGGAGACCCTGTTCGCCTACATCAGCGCGGATACCATTTGCTCTCCTACCAATATTATTGCCCGTCAAAGTGATTTGAGTATTGAGCGTTATGATAAAATGGTAGGGGCATTCGCCAAATGGGTTTTCAGAACGTTTGGCAAGCACTCGGAAGATATTCACAACTACATGACCATGATCGATTTGCCGAATGGCACCTCCGACACTGTCTATTATACCTTGGGCGAACGCGTCAAAAGTAAAAAGCGATTCAAGGGCAATGTGTACCTCGCCATTGACGGTGCGTCAGGATCGGCATCGGCTAATTTTGCGGCATCGTTCAAGTTGAATCACTGCGGCAAAATCATGGGAGAGCCCTGCCTGGGACCCGCCGGCGGCACCTGGGGGAACCCTGCACCCTATGCGCTGGAGAAAAGTGAAATATCAGTATACATCTCGACCATACGTTTTAACAACTCCAATGAATTCTTGCGTGACAAAACCGCGGTAACACCTGACATTCCTGTTTTGTTGACCCCAAAAGATTTAGCCCTCGACCAAGACCCAATCGTGGAACAGTTGAAGGCCATGAATGGAAAGCAGTGATTTCATCAATCACTCCTCTTTCCACTGCGGATGCGCTATATTTGCCGCATGCAACTTCCTTCAAAACTCATCGAAGACGCCGTTGATCAAATGGCTTCGCTCCCGGGCATCGGAAAGCGCACGGCTCTGCGACTCGTTTTGAGTCTGTTGAAGAAAGACAGTAAAGACGTACGGCGATTTGCGGAGTCATTCATTAAGTTGAAGGAAGACATTTGCGAATGCAGCATTTGCCACAACCTTTCCGACTCCCCCACCTGTTCGATTTGCAGCAATCCCAGTCGTGATGAATCCCTCGTGTGCGTGGTAGAAGATATTCGGGATATTATGGCCATTGAAGCCACCCACCAGTTTCGCGGGAGGTACCATGTGCTAGGCGGAATCATTTCCCCCATCGACGGAATCGGTCCGGCCGACCTGCATATTACTTCCTTGATTGACCGATTGAAGAGTGGTGAAATAAAGGAAATCCTTTTGGCGTTGAGCACTACCATGGAAGGTGAAACAACTGCGTTTTATCTGTATCGCAAGATTGCCGATTTCGATCTGAAAGTAACGAGCATTGCCCGGGGCATTGGCCATGGAGACGAATTGCAATATGCCGATGAACTTACCCTTGGAAAGTCCATTGTAAATCGCGTACCCTATGAAAACTCGCTAAACCGATCATGAAGCTTTCGGTTGTTATAGTCAACTACAACGTGGAGTATTTCCTCGAGCAATGTCTGCAATCGGTGCATCGTGCCGGGCAAGGTATTGACATGGAAGTCTTCGTAGTGGACAACAACTCGGTTGATGGGTCGGTGGAGATGGTCGAATCCCGATTTCCATGGGTTAAGCTCATGGCCAACAAGGAGAACGTAGGTTTTTCGCGGGCCAACAATCAGGCCATGCGCGTGAGTACCGGAGAATACATCCTCCTGTTGAACCCCGACACCGTAGTTCAGGAGGAGACTTTCAGCAAGTGTATCGCGCACATGGACGCCCATCCTGAAGCCGGCGGACTTGGCCTGAAAATGGTGGACGGCAAAGGACATTACCTTCCCGAATCCAAGCGCGGCCTGCCGACTCCCTGGGTAAGTCTGCTGAAAATGATCGGGTTGTACCGCATCTTCCCCAAATCCCGATGGTTGAACCGTTATTACCTGGGGCACCTGGACAAAGATGAGAACCACGAAATTGAGATTCTCTCGGGCGCGTACATGTTTATGCGAAAGACCGCCCTGGACAAAGTTGGATTGCTCGATGAGGAATTCTTCATGTACGGAGAAGACATTGACCTGAGTTGGCGCATTATACAAGGTGGCTTCACCAACAGGTACTTTGCCGACACCAGTATCATTCACTATAAAGGAGAGAGTACGAAGAAAGGGAGCTTGAACTATGTGTTTGTGTTCTACAATGCGATGGTCATTTTCGCGCGAAAGCACTTCTCGTCCAAGAATGCCCGATTGTACAGCAATCTCATCAACATGGCGATTTACCTGCGCGCAGGAATTGCCGTTGTGAGTCGGTTTGTCAAAATATCTTGGTTACCCGTATTGGATTTTGCCCTGATCCAGGGAGGCTTGTACACGGTAAAGTACTTTTATGAGAACTGGCAAGGCAAGGTCTATGATCCGCAGTTGGTGAAAATAGCATTTGCACTTTACGGTTTGGCCTGGGCCTGCTCCCTCGGAATGGCCGGTGCATACAGTCGTCCCATCCGCATTTTACGCGTAATGAAAGGGATTGGGTTTGGAGCTGTTTTTATACTGGTTGCCTATTCGCTCCTGCCCGAGACACTCCGATTTTCCCGGGCTATGATCGTAATTGGCGCGGCTGCTGTGTTTGTATTGCTGCTCGCCCTTCGTGGCTTGTTGATCGCTCTCGCCCCCGCCCGATTCGGGTTTCGATCGCGAGGGCTGAAAAACTTCGCCCTCGTAGGCAAGGCCGATGAAGCCCAACGCGTGGAGAAATTGCTCAATCAGTCCCAAACTGAGATGGGCAAAGTCATTCATCTGGATTGGTCGGAAGAGGGTAATCGTTTTCGTCAACCCGGAATGCTCGATGAGGTGTTGCGCGTCCACAATATTCAGGATCTCGTTTTCTGCGCACGTGATGTGAGTTCGGCACACATCATAGAGTACATGGGTAAGGTATCCACCAAAGGTGTGGATTTCAAAATAGCGCCTCCTGAATCTCTGTACATCATAGGCAGCAACAGTATAGAGACCGGAGGAGAGATGTTTATTTTGGATGTTAATTCGGTCTCCCTTCCCGATAACCGGCGAGAAAAACGCATGTTGGATGTAGTGGTTTCAGCCGCGCTTCTGCTGACCTTGCCCGTGAATATTTGGTTTGTCAAAAAGAAACTCAATTACCTCAACAACCTGTTTCAGGTATTGATTGGCCGCAAGACATGGGTAGGTTTTCATCCCGACGACAGTAGTAGTGGCAAGTTACCCTCATTGCGCCCGGGAGTTTTGCATCCTCAGTTGAGCACCGGAAACACCGCGGTTAATCGTGAAACCCTTCATAAGCTCAACGTGCTGTACGCGCGGGATTATCGCATGATGAATGATCTCGGATTCGTGTGGCGATTTTTCGCACATTTAGGTGGATAGGGTCGTTAACAACTGATTCGGATTTCCGTTGTCTGGCAAGGTTTTTCGTTTAATTTTGCGGTGCGCAAAAAATCAGCTTAGAAGATGGCTCAAATTGAAATATTGCTCCCCAAAATGGGTGAAAGTGTTGCTGAAGCTACCATCACCAAGTGGTTGGTAGAAGAGGGACAAACGGTTGACATGGATGATCCCATCGTGGAGATCGCAACCGATAAAGTAGATTCTGAAGTTCCTGCTCCTGAAGAAGGAGTGATTTCACAAATACTCGTTCAGGAAGGAGATGTGGTTCAGGTAGGTCAACCTATAGCCATTTTTTCTACCGGCGGTGAAGCTGCAGCTGCGCCGGCGGCTCCGGCGGCTGAAAAAGCCGCCCCTGCTCCTGCTCAACCCGCGAAGGAAGTCCTGGAAACCATCACCGCCCCGCTCGCCGGAGCAGAGATCTCCAAAAACGGCCCAAGCGGTAGGTTTTATTCGCCATTGGTGCGAAACATTGCCAATACGGAAGGCATATCGATGACCGAATTGGAAGGTGTTGAAGGATCGGGAAAAGATGGACGTGTCACCAAGAAAGACATTCTTGATTATCTCGACATTCGGGCTACAGCTCCTGTCGCTGCAGCCGCGCCTGCAGTTGCAGCACCATCTTCAAACGGCACGGCAGCCCCTGCGGCTCCGGCACCTGCGAAGGCTGCAGTTAAAACGGGAGTACCCGTGCAAATTGCACCCGGCGACGAGATTGTGGAAATGGATCGCATGCGCAAGCTGATCGCCGAACATATGGTGATGTCAAAATCCACTTCTCCGCATGTTACCTCATTCGTAGAAGCTGATGTTACCAATTTGGTTTTGTGGCGAGATCGGGTGAAGAAGGATTTTGAGAAGAAGGAAGGAGAAAAGCTGACCTTCACTCCTATTTTCATTGAAGCAGTGGTGAAGGCAATCAAGGATTTCCCGGCGATCAATGTACAATTGGACGGAACCAATATCGTATTCAAGAAAAACATCAATGTAGGTATGGCGGCAGCTTTGCCCTCAGGCAACCTCATTGTTCCCGTGATTCAGAATGCCGATCAGTATAACATGGTTGGTCTGGCCAAGAAAGTCAACGACCTGGCGAATCGTGCACGTTTGAATCAGCTTAAGCCCGATGAAATCCAGGGGGGCACCTACACGATTTCAAATGTAGGTACCTTTGGTAATGTAATGGGAACCCCCATTATCAACCAGCCACAGGTGGCGATTTTGGCATTGGGCGCTATCCGTAAAAAGCCTGCTGTGATTGAAACGCCATCCGGTGACACCATTGGGGTGCGTCACATGATGTTTCTTTCACACAGCTATGATCACCGAGTGGTGGATGGCATGTTGGGCGGAACTTTTGTTCGCCGTGTTGCCGACTACCTTGAAAATTTTGACCCGAATCGCGAGTTTTGAGCGCCAATCGATAAATTGTAGTAATTTAGGGGCTCAAGACTTGAAACCAAATAAGCTTCTGCTATGAGAAGATTTTTACTTTGTGTTATCGTGCTGGCAAGCTTCAGCACACTGTATGCTAATGTGGGGAGAGGAGACTTTCAGCAACGTTTTCTGGAAGCCAATCAGCTGATGGAAGAAAAACTCTGGAACAAATCCATAGATATCTGGTTGACCTTGTTTGCCGAAAATGCAACCAATGCCAATGTCAACTACAAACTTGGATACTGTTATCTTCAGACTTCCAACGAAAAACTCAAGTCCCTTCCTTACCTGCAGGCTGCAGCGACAAAGGAAGTGACGCTAAAATACGACCCATACGATCCGGGAGAAACGAATGCGCCAGTTGAGGCGTACTACTATCTTGGAAGAGCTTATCACCTCAAATATGAGTTGGACAAGGCTATTGCGACGTATGATGAGTTGTTGACGATGATTCCAAAGAAGCACCGTTTGTACAAAGATGCCGAGCATCAGCGCCAAATGTGCGTGGAAGCCAAGTATCAGATTGAACATCCACAGAACTATGTCATTACCAACGTAGGTCCGAAGATCAACAACGATGCGAATGACTACAGTCCTGTTCTCTCTTTGGATGAAACAGCAATGTTCTACACTTCACGTCGTATGCGCTCGGATTCTACCAATTCAGAGATTACCGACTTCGACACGGGTGAATGGAAAGAAGATATTTATGTTTCGTACAAAGACGCGATGGGTGAATGGCAAAGCCCAGAACTTCTGGACATCAACACAGACGAACACGCCGCTACGATTTCGGTAAGTCCTGACGGACAAACCTTGTTTATCTACTATGATGAAGGCGGAAACGGACAGATTTACCAATCGGTTTTGATTGGTGAGACCTGGAGTGACCCGGAGATGTTGGGTTCCGATATCAATACCGACGCATGGGAAACGCACGCGAGTTTATCACCCGATGGTAAGACCTTGTACTTCGTATCCAACCGTGAAGGTGGATTTGGAGGTCGTGACATTTACCGATGCGTTAAACTCCCCAACGATGAATGGAGCAAAGCTCTGAATGTAGGAGCTACCATTAATACGGAATACGAAGAGGACGCAGTATTTATCTCAGCAGATGGAAAAACACTGTATTTCGCGTCAACCGGTCACAACTCAATGGGTGGTTTCGATATTTTCTACAGCGTTCTGGGTGACGATGAGAAATGGTCGATTCCTGTGAATATTGGATACCCTGTGAATACTGTTGATGATGACGTGTTCTTCTTCCCTACTGCCGATCAGAAGCGTGCTTACTACTCTTCGCGTAAAGAAGAAGGCTACGGTTTGAAAGATATCTACCTGATCGACATGCCGGATACGCCTATTGAAACGGATTTGGCCGTGTTGAAAGGATTCATCATTGCTCCTCCGGGAGAAGAATTGCCTGAGGATTGCTACATTCTGGTAACCAACAACAAGAATGGTGAAGTAACGGAATACAAGCCTCGTTCACGCGACGGTGCTTATGTGGCTGTGCTGCCTCCATGTATGGGTTACCACATTGAGTATGTTGTGAATCAGGACATCATCCAGGAAGAGTTTATCAACGTACCTTGTGAATCGGCTTACAGCGTTATTGACAAGGAAGTGCACTTGTTGCCCGTTCACCTGAAAGGTGCTGGCGCTGCTGAAGAAGAAGAAGGTGGTGAAGAGCCTGTTGCAGAAATCGAAGAAGAGCATCCGGATACCGGATTCGATCCGGCCAACCCTGTCAACGTAGAGGTTGCTGAAGCAAACGCCTACTTCGAGCGCTTCTTCATCTATGATGCAGGCGAATGGAGCCTTGCAGAAGATAAGTTCGCCGAATTCATGACGGGTGTAAAGAAGATTATCGAAACACAGGGAAGCGTTAAGCTGAAAGTTGAATCTTCAGCTTCTAACGTTCCTTCATCACGTTTCAACAACAACACAGAACTCACCGAACACCGTAACAAGACTGCCCGAGATCAAATCAAGGATGCTTTGGTCAAAGCAGGATACAAAGAAGGAACAGATTTCACATTTACCCGTCCGGTGGAATTGGTTCAGGGACCGAAATACGGAAACGATGCGTATAACAAGTCCAAGTATGAGCCCTTCCAGTATATTAAGGTATGGGCAGACGTCAAGAAATAAAAACTCAACTTCATAAAAAGCAGAAAACCCTTTACACTCCCGTAAAGGGTTTTCTGTTCTGCTTAATTTAGGCCACCTTAACATGTGTTAATGTGAAACCTACTACTCTACTTGTGAATAATAAACGCATACTCTATTGCAGTAGTATGCAACCCAAAAAATAATTTTATTCGTGCTGAATCTTAAACGTCCAATCGCCTTTTTCGACCTGGAAACTACCGGTGTTAACGTGGCTTCCGATCGCATTGTAGAACTCGCTATTATTAAGGTAATGCCGGATGGCACCGTCCAACGCAGACCTGAAAGCCCCGGAAAAGAGAACCGGTACCTCATCAACCCTACCATCCCCATTCCGGTGGAATCAAGCCTGGTTCATGGCATTTATGATGATGATGTAAAAGAAGCCCCCACCTTCAAGCAAATCAGCAAGGGGTTGTTCAAATTCCTGCTCGATTGCGACCTGGCCGGGTTCAACTCCAATAAATTCGATGTTCCCCTGCTTGCCGAAGAATTCTTGCGGGTTGGCATCAACTTCTCCATGGAAGGAAGGAACCTTATCGACGTTCAAACCATCTACCACATCATGGAACAACGTACTTTGAAGGCTGCGTATAAGTTCTATTGCAATGAAGATCTTTCCGATGCCCATGAAGCCATGCCCGACACCCAGGCCACGCTCGATGTATTTGAAGCCATGCTCACTAAATATGATGGCGCTGAAGTGATTGATGCCAAGGGTAATCAATTGCCAACATTCGAAAACGATATGGACGTGCTCCATCGTTTCTGTCAGCGCGGAAACAATGCCGATTTGATGGGCCGTTTGGTATATGATGAAAATGGCGAGGTCTTGTTCAACTTTGGCAAGTACAAAGGACAACAAGTTAAGGCGGTACTTGCTCAGGATCCGGGATACTACGGGTGGATGATGAATGGGGACTTCCCGCTCTACACCAAGCAAGTATTAACCGATGTTCGAAACGACATGCGTTCCAACGGATGAAAGTAGCTGTTCTGGTTAGCAACGATTTGGTACACGACCAACGCGTCTCCAAGGTGTGTGAAGCACTCCGCGCAGATGGTCATCAAATCACGCTGATTGGACGAAAGACCTCTCAAAGCCTTCCTTTAGATCGCCCCTACCGCACGCGTCGGATGGCGTTGGGTTTTAGTCGGGGTGCAGGGTTCTATGCCATGCTTCAGATTCGATTGTTCTTCTACCTCCTTTTCCGGCGCTTCGATGTGGTTCATTGCAACGACCTGGATACGCTGCTGCCTGCGTTTCTGCTCAGACCGTTCAAGCGATGGACCCTTGTTTATGACAGTCACGAGTATTTTACGGAAGCTGCCGGACTCACAGGCAGAACCTTTCAAAAAAACGTATGGCTCGCCGTTGAACGATGGATATTCCCTCGATTGAAATATGTGGTCACCGTAAATCAGTCGATTGCCGACATTTATAAGGAACGCTACAAGGCAGATGTAAAGGTGGTACGTAATATTCCCCGGTTTGCTCCTCCCCCCAAAGTTTCGCGGGCCGACTTGAATCTGCCCGAAAACAAGCATATCATCCTTCTTCAGGGAGCGTATATCGACCACGACCGTGGTTGCCTCGAAGCCGTTGAAGCGATGCAGTGGGTAGACCATGCCCTGTTTCTGATCATAGGAAGCGGACAGGAAATTCCGGCCGCCAAGGAACTGTGCCAGAAACTTGGACTTCAGGATCGTATTCGATTTATGGACAAGATGCCCTTTGACACTTTGCGACAATACACGGCCGCGGCAGATGTGGGGTTGTCTGTCGACAAACCACTTCATTTGAATTACAAACTGAGCCTTCCCAATAAGCTGTTTGATTACATCCACTGCCATACCCCTGTTGTAGCCACACCACTGCCGGAAATCCGTCGTATCGTCGAAACATATCACGTGGGAATGCTCACCAAGGGTTATACGGCTCAGGATTTGGCGGATGCCATTAACAAGCTCCTCGAATCCAGGAATGATTCAACGTGGGAAACCCATTTGGCGCATGCCGCACAAGCTTTAACATGGGAAAAGGAGCAACAGGTGTTCCTCGAAATCTACAATCAAATAGGCAGGTAAACCGTGTTTCAGAGGTTCTTCCAGAGGAATTTCATCGCCAGCCAAGGCAACTGAATCACCGCCATGGGCCATCCCAACACCTCGCGCTTGAGCCTCCACTCTTCTTTATACAGACCGGCATTAAAGTTCTTTGAAACGCCACCACCACCGCAAACGGCAACGGTTACATCGACGTGCTTCCATGCAATTTTAGCTCGGTGCAAGTGTAGGTTGAAGTGGTAATCAGCAAGGACGGAAAAGCGCATGTCGTAGAATGCATTTTCAAAAAGCGAACGATGGTAGAAAGCCGATTGATGATGGATGGTATTGCGCCATAAAATGCGCGATGTGAGTTCGCTGCGATAAAAGCCCGGCACGCGCGAATGCTTCAAATCCTCAAAAACCGCATTGCCAAGGACCAATTGCTCTTCGCCGCCGCAGTATGGGATTATTTCAGACAATACCGCGGCATTCGCCAAATGGTCATCTGCACCTAAAAACAAGAGCCACTCGCCCCGTGCCAGTGATATGCCGCGATTCATGGCATCATACACTCCCCTATCCGATTGGGAACTCACATGTGCCCCGATAGGATGCTGCCGGGCGATTTCAAGGGAGCCATCGGTGCTAACACCATCACAGACAATCACCTCAAAGTCACTGAAATCCTGTTGAAGGAGGCTGTCCAGACAACGAGGCAACGTACGGGCTGCGTTGAAAACGGGTATGACTACCGAAAAGACAGGCAACTAGCGTTGAGCGATTTGAATGGGTTCCTCCGAAATACGGGCGCCTGTGCACACTACTGTGCGGGCTGCAAATTTCTGCATGTGTGCATAGTCATGTGTTGCCATGACCACGCCTTTTCCTTGCTGGCTAATAGCGTAAAGCAAAGCCAAAATACCTTCGGTCGTCTCCGGATCCAGATTTCCTGTAGGCTCATCGGCAAGGATCAGGTCGGGTTCATTAAGCA